>JACMLS010000345.1 GCA_014379485.1 Bacteroidia bacterium
ATGGATAAGAGCGGTCATTAAGCCTTTCTAATTTGGGGCCCGATTTGAATAAGCGTTTTTTCTTTCCGCTTTCTAAATTATAAAGCCATGCTTTATTCTGTCCCATTTCATTGGTAGAATAAATTATTTTTGTTCCGTCTGGACTTAAATGCGGATTAAAAAATGCTTTGCCGGTTTTTACTTTTGCAAATAGAGGTTTAACTGTTGGGAGATATTGCAAAGTATCTGTATGAAGATTTCTTTGCATATAAGATTCCATCCACTCATTGCTTAGTTGATTTACAGATGTGGCAAGTACAAAATTGAAAGCGTTCTCTACACTTCTTCCCACTTTGGTCATGTAAAGAATGTTCGGAATCACTGCTTCGCCATATGTTTCTGCAACGTAATTCCAGAAAGCGTGTCCGGCCATTTCAGCTTCTTCGCCTGTGAGACGGTTGAATCTTAAAAAACGATCATTCTCTACTGCATCAAGCACGCGGCTGTCAAGATCAAAATTCCAGCTTTCTCCGTAGTAAGAGATCAAACCGTTTTTAAACCAGTCGGGCACAGTAAGCAGTGTTGAGTTTTTTACAACGTCTCTTGCTTTGCCACCAAATAACATTTGGTTGATGAGAATTTCTGAGAGGCCCTGGCGAATCTGTTTGTCAAGGTCCTGGTGATTGCCATCAAAATAAACAGACATTTTTGTGCCGGCAATTTTTGTAACACCGCCAATATTGGTTTGATCTTCTGAAGACAAGCCTAAATTGCTCTGAATAAAATCATGAAAATTATTGTAAACCAAAACCTGTATCTTTTCTTCGCTCTGAAAATCTAACCGGCGCTCAATGTCTTCGAGATTTTTTTTCATGGAAACAGAAACGTATTTTGCAATTTCCTGCCCGCCTTCATACAAATAAACCTGGTATCGGTCATAAGGAAAATAAGTCCATTCAAAAGGCTGAAACTGGATCCGGTTCTTGCCAAATTCCTGTTGCGAACCGTAATAAAACTGCGATTTTAATTGCAGAGAAAAAACAATTCCCAGAATAAAAATATATGCTTTTACGCTCTTCATTTTCTAAAAACCCCGAAACGCTAATTTACTGTTTTTTCCTGTAATCCCTGTTAACGAATCCTAATTAAATCTGCGTTTACACACAGATTTCCCCCGCCTTTCAACATAGTCTCTCATCTCATAGTCTTACATCTCATATCCGGCATTCAATTTAAGAAAAGTCGTATTAGTAAATTAGTAATTAGTAAATTCGTATCCTATTTGCAAACAGATGAAAATTGAAAAATTTACTTTCGGGCCTTTTCAGGAAAACACATATGTGTTATACGATGATACAAAAGAATGTGTTATTGTAGATCCGGGCTGTTACAGTGCAACTGAACAAATTGAAATGGCAGATTTTATTTTAAAAAACGGATTGAAAGCTGTTTTATTGCTCAACACACATTGCCATATAGATCACGTAAACGGAAATCTTTTTGTGTTTGAAAAATTCGGATTAAAACCCATTATTCACCGTCTTGATCTGCCCGTTTTAGCTTCGCAGGAACAGGCGAGTATGATGTACGGACTTCCGTTTGAAAAATCTCCTGAACCTGAAAAATTCATTGAAGAAGGCGATAAAATAAAATTCGGTAAAACAGTGCTGGACGTGTTGTTTACACCAGGCCATTGCCCTGGCCATGTTACTTTTTATCATAAAGAATCTGGCACAATTGTTTCAGGAGATGTGTTATTTTATAACAGTATCGGAAGAACAGATTTGCCGGGCGGAGATCATGCAACATTGATCCGCTCAGTAAAAACAAAACTTTTTCCGTTGGGAGATGATGTAAAAGTATATTGCGGGCACGGGCCTGAAACGACGATTGGATTTGAAAGGCGTACGAATCCTTTTTTAGTTTAATTCGCATAAAGCTAAATGAGTTAAGGATAAATTGTTGTGCATTTAATAAACCTCCCGCCTTTAGCGGGAGGTTAGCAAATGAAAAAAGGAAACCGGGCTTTAGCCCAAATAAGTTTTAACCCATTGGGATTGTTTGAGAAGGAGTAAAAAGTATGAGAATTAATTTTAATTTAGCATTCAGCCAAAATGGGTTTTTTATGAAAAAGATTTTCCTTCTTCTTTTTGTTTTCGCATCACTTTTCCCGTTTGCACAAAATGTAACAGATTCCATTACAAGAAAGCCGCCTTTACGTGGAACGTTCAGGTGGATCATGGATAAGGATATGTATGAAGAAGGAAATATCCACAACAATATTAAAGTGGGAGACTGGAAACGTTTTTACAAAGGAGAGCTGAGCGGAAAAACAGTTTACAAAAACGGCCTGGCCATTGCCGAATACTGGAATTACAAAGATACTTTAAAGCTCCGCTACAATCTTTCGGCTGGTTTAGATAGTATGACGGTTTATTCATACGATATGGAAAGCCGTGTAAGAAAAATTACCAAACACACAGTAGACGGAAAAACTTTTTTTCTGAATTACAGTTTAATGACAGAAGATACCATCTTTAAAAAAAATCCGGTTACAGAAATTGATTATGTCTACGAACTCTGGGCCCACAGAAACGACGTTGTTATTGTAACAGAAACCACAGGCGGAATTCCGAATAAAAAATATTATTTAGCAGAAGGCAACATTTGGAAACTCTGGTTTGAGACCAACGACAAAGGAGATTTTATTACCGGCAAGAAAAAAGAATTTTTAAAAGAAGAAGAAAAAAGTAAAAAATTTCTCGAAGAAAAAAACAAAGTTCCCAAATAAGTTTTTGAAAAAACTCTCGTCAATAAAAAAAGGCGTTTACCGGCATTACAAAGGAAATCTATACGAGGTAATGAGTGTTGCGCGCCACAGCGAAACGCTTGAGGAAATGGTGGTTTACAAAGCGCTTTACCAAACAGAAGGTGAGAATTTGTGGGTAAGGCCCCTTGAAATGTTTTTTGAAAACGTTTTGGTAGAGGGTAAAGAAATGCCAAGGTTTGAATTCATTTCCTGATCCGTTTACTTTATCAGAGTTGTTATTTTCAATTTTTTTTGCCTTGTTTCGTTAGTGCGATTGAAATAAATTTGATTCAAATTAATTTTCCTCCGATGAAAAAATTGTACTTTCTTCTTTTTATAATAGGAATTACCTTTTCAGGAAATTCTCAGCCCTGGTTAAACGATCTTGTAATTTGCCAGAGCAGCGATGGTTTAACTTTTACCAATCAAACAACCTTTGTTGATTCTTCCGGTGTTCCTTCTTTGGTAATGGATACGAACGGGGTTTTGTATTGCGCTTTCCAATGGTTTCAGCCGCCCATTATGACGGGCCCTCACTTCGACAAAATAGCCGTAAAGAAATCTACTGACGGAGGGCTTACATGGACAACGCCGGTGCTTGCTGTTTTCAATGGTATTGGCACCTACACACGCCCCTTTGACCCTACACTTGTTTTAACTGACAACGGAATGATCCGTATGTATTTTACATCAAGCATAACCGGAAATACAATTCTCGATACAACCATACACACGTATTCAGCCATTTCATCTGACGGAGTAAATTACACGTGGGAACCAGGCATTCGTGTATTGGTTGCAGATTCTATAAATATTGATCCGGCAGTTGTAAAATTCAACGGACTCTGGCATTACACGGCGCCCAGGGGTGCGCCACAGGCAGGAGCTTTTCATTTCACATCAACAGACGGATTAAATTTTGTGCGCACAACTAATGTTGCCTCAGATGCAAGCCATAACTGGACCGGGAATTTACTTACCGATGGAAGTCTTATGAAATTTTACGGTCACGGCGGGCTGGGCATCTGGTCTAATTCCACAGCAGATGGAAGTGCATGGAACGGTTACCAGCCAACCAATGTAACGGGTGGCGATCCTGCAGTTATAAAAGTAAATTCATCGCTTTATTACATGGTGTATGTTGGTACAGTTCCGCCCGCATCAGTTTCAGAATTTTCTTTCGAAACTAATACAAGCGTTTTTCCAAATCCAACAAGCGAAGAAATAAATTTTAAACTTTTGGCAGGAGAAAAAATTATTGAGGGAGAAGTTTATGATTATGCAGGCAAAAAAGTTTTTTCTTTTTACGACTCAGATCATCTTAAATTTCCAGCCGAAGTTGAAAGTGGAATTTATTTTGTGAAGGTTAAGACAGGTGAGAGGAGTTTTTGTTGTAAGGTTATGATGGAGCGGGATTGAAACTCTTTGTTGCGGTCGTAGTTCAGATAATTTATCGGGATGAAAATTATTCTAAATTAGCTATGAAAACTAAAGACCTGGCTTTCAAAAATTACTCATCGCTAAGTAATAATACCTACTAAACCTTTACTTCTTCTCCCTCGTCCCTTTTTCAGGTAGTTACCCCCTCGTGTTTTTCTATTAAGTACGTTGTATATTTGCTTTTTTAGAAATTTTAGTACCTTTGGTAAGATGAGGTTAAAACTACTAGTATTACCCGTATTATTTCTCCTTACTTCCTTGCAGATCAGGGCAACCCACATTGTGGGCGGAGAGATGAATTACAAATATCTTGGCGGCAATAATTACGAGATCCGCCTTACCGTTTACCGCGATTGTTATGTAGGAGTTCCTCCGTTTGATAATCCGGCAGTAATGGGAATTTTTGATGTAAACAATAACTTTATTGATTCTGTTTGGTTGCCTTTTTTAGGATTAGATACTTTGCCTCCCACAATTAACGATCCCTGTTTTATTCCGCCCACTGATTTTTGTTATGAAGTAACCACTTATATCGATACAATAAATTTACCACCCATAACAGGCGGTTACATTATTTCCTATCAGCGCTGTTGCAGGAATCAGAACATTCTTAACATTACTTTTCCCGAATGTGCCGGCGCTACTTACTGGGCCCACATTCCCGGACCTGAAGTAGTTGCCATAAACAGTAACCCGGTTTTTAAAAACTGGCCACCACCGTTTGTATGCGCAAACAAACCTTGGGTATTTGATCATTCTGCAAATGATTACGATGGAGATTCTTTAGTGTATGAGTTGTATACACCCTACACAGGTTTGGATGCAGCCTGCCCAGTAGTTACTACCACAGCTATTTCACCAAGTATTACCGGTTGCTCAGGTGCGGTTACAACATGCCCTAATTTCCCTGTTAACCCGCCTTTTTTTAATGTTAACTGGTTCACACCAACTTATGGTTTATTCAATGTATTTGGCGGTGTACCCCTTGCAATTAATTCTGCTACAGGCTTGGTAACAGCAACACCTAATACTTTAGGATATTTTGTTTACGGAGTAAAATGTAAAGAATACCGCAATGGTGTTTTAATAAGTGAAACCCTGCGCGATTTTCAATTGATCGTAAAAGATTGTCCGGCAGTTGTTGTTGCAGCGGCTACTGTGCCAAGTGTTTATTGCGGAAGCAGTACAGTTTCATTTAGCAACTCAAGTATTGGCGCCTCCAGTTATAGTTGGTACTTTGGCGATCCGACAACTACTGCAGATTCATCAAATCTTTATTCTCCTTCTTATACTTATCCAACAGGTGCAGGTAGCTATAATGTGATCATGGTTGCCTATGCCCCCAATAATCCTGCCTGTAATGATTCTGTTACAACCTCTTTAAGCATCAGCGATAATTTTGCCGGAACTTTTACTTTCCAAACTCAATTGTGCGATAATTACAAATACCTCTTCACAGGTTCTACAGTAGCGCCTCCCGGAACTACCGTTTTATACGAGTGGAATTTTGGCGATGGCACAGGAACACTCACAGGCTCCGGAGGAACAGTCATTCCAACAACTCCATTGTCACCATCATCCAACAACAACGGAAATTCTACCGGGTATTATGAAAGTCCTGTACACGTTTATCCCACAGGTAACGGAACCTATCCTACAACATTGATCATTTCTATTCCCGGCTCTTCTACTTGTAAGGATACAGTTTCAATTCAAACGGTAACAATTGGTGCAGAAGGTGCTTTATTTATTCCAAACATATTTACTCCTAATAACGACGGGAAAAACGATATTTTCAGAGTAAAAGGTCCTCAATACACTGAGTTTTATCTTGCTGTTTACAATCGTTGGGGTCAGTTGCTTTTTGAAAGTACAGATCAGAGCATAGGCTGGGACGGAACGTTTAACAGCATGAAATCTGATCCAGGTGTTTTTGGCTGGTACCTTAAAGCAAGTTGCGGGCCCGATAAAGAACAGATATTTAAAAAAGGAAATGTAACGCTTATCCGGTAGAAATTTTTGATCCGGAAAATTTTATAAAAATGATCATACAAAAATATAAGACCGCAATTTTAGCTCTTGGTTTTTTAGTTGCCGGAAATTTATTTTCGCAGGATATTCATTTTTCTCAGTACGGATTTTCACCCATCAACACCAACCCCGCCACCACAGGTTTTTTCGACGGAGATTTTCGCGCAGGCGGAATTTACCGCACCCAATGGTGGAACGTACCAGTTCCGTATAACACCGTTTCAATTTTTGCAGATACCCGTATGGGACAAAAAAAAATGAAAAGTGACAGGTTGGGTTTAGGTTTTCTTTTTAATAACGATGTTTCAGGTGATAGTAAATACGGAACCACGCAATTATACCTGCCCGTTTCATTTGTAAAAAAACTGAACAGCGATTCAACTTTTATTGGAAGTATTGCGCTGCAACCCGGCATCTCAGCTACCGGTTTTAAAACAAACGCGCTTAAATATGAAACGCAATACAATGGTACCGGATATGATGAAGCGCTACCTAGTCTTGAAAATTATAATGTAACCAACCAAACCAAATTCGATCTGAACTTTGGTGCTTTTACACAATACAATTTCATTCAGCGCGGTTATGTACAAACGGGTCTTTCCATGTACCACTTACTTCCGCAAAAAGTTTCTTACTTCAATAACAATTCAATTAAATTAGACCCTAAAACAAATATTTACCTTCTGGCAAATTATCCGGTGGCGGGTATGCTTGATGCGCAGGTAGAAGTGCTTTACAGCCGCCAGGGAAAATTTCAGGAATTAGTTGCAGGAGCAAACCTTAAGTATATTTTTGAAACAAAACATTACCAGACAATTTTTGCCGGTGCATACCTCCGCCCTAAAGATGCTTTTATTGCGCGCATAGGTATGGAATATAAAAACTGGAAATATTCAATGGCGTATGATGTAAATACTTCGGGTTTTAAAGCAGCAACCAATAAAAAAGGCGCGCTTGAATTTGCTCTTATTTATATTATGAAAAAACAAATTCCTTTTGTTGCCAAAAAAAGAGTTTGCCCCATTTACATGTAGTATTTTTTTTTACAGAATTGTATGATCAGAATATTTTTTACATCAGTATTTTCAATTTGTTTTTTCTTTGCGGGTCTTAGCCAGAGCTTTAAATCTTTTGTAAAAAAAGGAGACGAGAGTATGGCGGAAAAAGATTATTACAGCGCCTCCCAGTATTACAACCAGGCCATTCTTATGGATTCAACCAAAATGGATGTGCAGTGGAAATACGCCGAAGCAAGCCGCCTTAATTACGATTTTGATGTTGCCCGGCACTGGTACGAGAAAATTTTTAAAGTAGACAATCTTAAAACTTATCCCGAAGCGCCTTATTGGATCGGTAATATTTTACAGGGCCGCGCCAAATACAAAGAATCAAAAAAATATTTCGATAAATACGCTAAAAAATTTAAGAGCAGTAAAGATCCTGAAAAGAAAAAGTTAGCAGCTAAAGCTAAAATTCAGGCAGAGGCCTGCGATTTTGCGCAGGTACTTTTAAAAAATCCTGTTTCAGTTACAATTGAACATTTAGATACCAACGTCAATTCAAAGGTAAGTGAGTATGCGCCTTACGAATATGATACCACCTTGTATTTTTCTTCGCTCAGAAATAAATCTGATAAGGATAAAGATTTTGGCACTTCATTCAACAAACTTTACATCGCAAGAAAAAACAAAGAAAAATTCAAACACTCACTTGAGCTCGATTCGCTTTTCAATAAAAACGGAATTCACAATGCCAATACAGCTTTCAATAAAGAGTTTAATAAAATTTACATGTCGCGCTGTACACAGGTAAACGCCGTTACCTTTAAATGCGAAATTTATTATTCTGAATTAAAAGATGGTAAGTGGACAGAGCCTGTGCTGATGGATTCTCCCATCAATGTAAGCGGGGTAAACACCACACAACCAAACGTTGGCTATATTGATAGTAAACCTTACTTGTTTTTTTCTTCTAATCGTGGTGGCGGAGAAGGTGGGCAGGATATCTGGTATTGTAAACTAAACGACGATGGTTCTTTTGGCGAAGTAGTAAATGCCGGAAAACAGGTAAACACGCCCGAAGATGAAATTACGCCTTATTATGTTGCTGCCAATAAAGCCTTGTATTTCAGCTCTACCTGGCACAAAGGAATGGGCGGTTTTGATATTTTCAGATCTGAGTATAAAGACAAAAAATTTATTGAACCTGTAAATGCCGGTTATCCTATCAACAGCAGTGTAAACGATATTTATTATTCTGTAAATTCAAAAAAAGACAAAGCATACATTTCATCTAACCGAATTGGTTCTTATTTTGAGGAAAAACCAAATTGCTGTAATGATATTTATTCTTTCGCCATTCCACCGCTCGAAGATCCGCCACCGCCGGTTGATACCACGAAAATTTTAGTTGACCAGTTGAAAATACTTTGTCCGCTTACTTTGTATTTTCATAACGACGAGCCCAATCCAAAAAACCACGACATTACCACAAAAAAAACGTATAAAAAAACTTACGATGATTATACTGTTCTTCTTCCTCAGTATTTAAAAGAATACGGAAAGAACAGAAAAGATCAGGACCTGGAACTTTCGCAAAACCGCGTTAATAATTTTTTTGAAGACAGTGTAGATGCAGGAATGCATGACCTTGAAAAATTTGCATTATTGCTTGAGGATGTATTGAAACGAAATGAGAAAGTAAAAATTACCATGAAAGGATTTTGCTCTCCGCTTGCAAGTACAGATTATAACGTAAACCTTGCCAAGCGCCGTGTAAGCAGCCTGCGAAATTATTTTATGGAATATAAAGGCGGTATGTTTGCCAAGTATGTAAATAACCCAAATCCTGCCGAAGGAAAAATAGAGTTTTTTGAAGAAGACATCGGAGAACTTCCTGTATCTAAGGTAAGCGATGATGTAAGAGACACTCAGAACTCTGTTTACAGTCCCGGAGCTGCGCGCGAGCGTAAAATTCAGATCCTTGCTGTTTCTACCATCAAGTAAATTTTTTTTTGTAACTGTTTCGTGTTTTATTGTTTATGAGAAACAGTTATTTTTTAATGGGGGTTATTTTTTTTCTCTTTCTAAACCTCCACGCTCAAACAAATAAAATGTCCTGGCTTTCTGTAAAGAACAACACCGGCCGGACTCTTAACTTATACGCCACCATTATTAAAACAGATAGTACAAAGAACACTGGCCGTTATTATTCCCGGAAAAACACAAATATGAGCCTTGAGGATATGAAAAGTATTGGTTCTGATTTGAGAATAGATGTTATAGGAATTGATGATTCAACAAAGGATACAATTTGTATGCAGAGTTTTTCTCAGGAAGACCTGAAATCCGGAGTAATTGAACTTAAAGCAGGTGTTTTAAATAAACCGGCCCCGGTTGATCCTATGCCGCGTTTAATAATAACCGGAACACGGTTTTATATTTTAAGAAAAACAGGAGATGAAATTAAAATAAGAGCGAATGGGCCTGGTACGATAAGGGGGAAACTAATTCGTTTTGATAAAAAATCGATTACCATTTTAACCAGTGAGGGAAAAGAGGAGGTTGTATTAAAGGAAAATTTTAAATCGATCAAAATCTGTAGCGGGTATGGAATTGGAAGAAGAGTCATTTTCAGAAACTGCAGGTTCAGAAAGTCAAATAAAACACAATTCAGAATGGTAAGGCAGAAATATGAAGCTAAATACAATTCGTGGGTTTGGTCAGAGTAGTTGATCTTTTATTTCAAAGCAACATATTATTTATATTGTCCATTTGTTTTTTCATAAACTCCTTTTTCCGGTTTCCTAATGTGAAGAATGCTTCTTACTTTTACCTCTCATTCTGATCATGAAAAAAATAATTGCAATACTGTTTTTAAATTCATTTTTGTTTGCACAGCAAAAATTTGATCTGGATGCAGCTTTGCGTTTGTGTACCCGCGATAGCAATTTGTATTTAAAACTCGAAGCTTACAAAATAGATCTTGCACAGGCAGATATTGCATCGGCAAGATCAGGGGCAAATGTTTTATACAACCAGCAGTTCCTTCATTTTTCAAACCCCTCTTACTTTATTCCGAATACTGCTTTTTTCAACGGGCAAAATTCTCAAACAGTACACCAGATCACAAAAAAGTTTCATTATCCGGGGCAGCGGGGCGCAAAAGTATCACTTGCTAAAGAAGGCCTTGAAGAAAGCAAACTGGAATATGAGAGGTATGAACTTGAGTTTAAAAAGCAGCTTACAGATCTTTGGTTGCAAGCCTGGCTTGAGAGCAAAAAAGCGGATATATACTCAAGACACAATCAGGAAGTAGACAGCATGGTAAAAGTAATGCAGAGTAAAAGTAATTTTGATAAAAAAGATTTTGAACGTGCCCAGATTTTACAAGAAGAGTTTCAGGTTAAATTAAATAAAACAAAAGTCCTTTTTCAGAATGATGTCCGAAGAATAAAATTGTTTCTCGGCACAGAAAAAACTCCTGATTTCAGCTCTCTTAACTGGGTTGAAAAATACAAAACTCCTTCTTTGAGTTATGACAGTATTTTTAAACTGGTTACTAAAAACCGGGTGGAAATTCCTATAGGAGAAATCAAAGAAAAAAAAGCAGTGAAAGAATTAAAAGTTACAAAGAATTCTGTTTGGGAGGAACCGGATATTGGTATTATGATAAATCCGCAAAACACTATTCCTTATGCAGGAACGTATTTTACCTTCTCGTTCCCTACATTTAATTTAAAAAAAGGAGAAATAGCCAAAGCCAGAATAAAAATAAAAGAAACGGAAATTCAGAATGAGTTGATGGTTAAAAGCCTTGATATGGAGGCGCGTAATGTTTTAGATCTTTACACCATTAACTTTGTAGATCTTCAGTTAAATTACACCTACCTTTCTGTTGCAGAAAACCATGTAAAAGCAACCCGTCTCGATTTCCTCGATAAAAAAACAGACATACTTAGTTACCTTGAGGCCGAGCGCGAGTATTTTCAGACCCGCATAGATTATTTTGAGGCACTATATGATTTTTTTCAATCTAAAAGCGACCTGGTTTTTGCAACGGGTCTTGCCAAAACGCTGATAAAATAAATTATGTTTAAAGCTAAAGAGTTCTGGGATTGGTTTGTTGCAAATAATGCGCGCTATCTGTTCATTCACGAAATTGATACGGCACTTCAGCAAAAATACCTGACCGAGCTTGCAGAAAAACTGCATCTCTTTAACCGCAATTTATTTTTTCTTGTGGGCGGCCATCCTGATGAAGATATGGAACTTGTAATTACTGCCGAAGGAAATAAAAAATATTTCGAAAAAGTAGATGAGATCATAAATGCAGCGCCGCAAATTGACCGATGGAAACTCATTGCCTTTAAACCCCCCATGGGTTGCGATTTTAAAATTGAATACCAGGGAATTGTTTTTGACCCGCGCTACATCTGGTTCATGGCGCTCGAAAATCCTGAACAGCCAAAAGATATTGGCATACAGGTTTGCTATAAAGATTACGAACAGGAAAAAGAAAATGAATTTTTAGGCGGAACTTTTTTAATTCTTGATATAGTATTGGGAGAAAAATCTGCAGCGCTCGATCTTCATCACATAGAAACAGGTCCACTGCCTGAAGACCCTGAAGAAGAAGGATTTTATAAAATGGAAGAACTTGAAAATTACATTAAATGGAAGCAAGGAAAAGATCCTGATGACAAAGATGCTTTTTTTGGGAGGTGAAATCTTCAATAGAAACAGTAAACCCGGTTAATTACAATATTTATTAATTGCATAAATAAATTATGGCCGTAAAAGAAACAAAACTTTCAATTGGATATTTTCCCGGTCTTGATGTGTTGCGTTTTATTTGCGCAACCGGTGTAATTTTTCATCACGTAGGTCAGTTGTTGGTTGATAAAGGGCTGATTGAAAAACCAGTTATGATCTACGAGCAGTGCGGATCTTTTTTTCTCGATACATTTTTTATCATCAGTGGTTTCCTCATTAGTTCTATTTTAATAAAAGAAACCACTGCCGGAAAATTCAGCGTTAAAAACTTTTACCTGCGTCGCATTATCCGTATCTGGCCCCTGTATTTTCTTGTAGTGCTTGCAACCATCGTTATTATTCCGCACAACAAGCATATTCCGGCAGAAACAATTAAAACAAATCTTTTATATGCATCGGGTTTTGCTGTCAATTTTCAGATCCTGATGGCACAGGTAAAAACCTATACCATCTTATGGTCAGTTTGTATTGAAGAACACATTTATCTTTTGTTGCCTTTATTGCTTCTTATTTTCAGAAATAATTTTAAAATACTTTCTTTCGTTTTAATTCCCGCTGGCTTTATAAGCTGGTTGTATTTTGGCACCGTAAAATCTGGCAGTGGCCTTAACACTCCGTATTTTGTAAGCACAAGTTATTTTTATTATTTCGGACTTGGAAGCCTGCTCGCTTTTTACCAGGATAAATTCAGGTCGGGTTTTTTTAAAACCATTTTCAGTAAAACAGCGCAGTGGATATTTTTGGTTGTACTATTTTTATATGTCTTTAATTTTTTTCCTCATAGCCTTTACAAGTTGCCGGGCGTGCTTATTTTCTCAGGGTTTTTTGGTTCTTACCTTGTGGCATCTGCAAGTCAACCGGAATTTATTCTGAGCCTGCGCCCTTCCGTTTCGCGCTTTGTTGGAAATATTTCTTATGCAATGTATCTGCTGCACATTGTGGCGATCAGTACCTTGCTCAATTTTCTGCTCAAAAAACACAGCCACCCTGGTTCAGCGGCCGCTACAGTATGGCTTCCTTTAGCAGCAACCCTGATTACTGCGGCAGCAGCAAGCATACTTTACTACGTGTATGAAAGGCCCATTTTAAAACTCAAAAATAAATTCACTGTAATCGGCAATAAATAAATTTCGATTTTCTTTCACATTTCCCTCGTCCCTTTCCTTCGCCCTTCGTCACTAAAGACCTCCCAGTAATTTATTCATCTCTTCCATGGTCTTCGGATTTTCTTCCATTACTTCGCCCTCAAGCATAAATTCTTTTCCGCTTTTTATGTCAGTCCCCTTAACAAGATTAGACTCAGACCACACAATTTTTCCATCAGGCGTAACTCCCACAATGCGGTAATTTTCCTTTTTGTCTAAGGTTACAGGAATATCTTTTTCTCCGGGATAATTGTACACCACATTCTTGTCTGTGTCAATTGCGTATACCGATTTAAGGCGGATTCCTTTTTTTTGTTTGTCCTGAAAATTAACGGCAACATCTACGCGCTCTTTTATTTTTACCTGCCTGTCAAAATTATGAAAACCTACAACTGTTGAAACTGATTTTGTTTTTCCCATTTTAGAAGCACCGGTATTGTTTCCCAAAGCAAAAATGTTGTTGAGTTTTAAAGAATCGCAATAGTTTTTCCATTGGCCAAAGCTCATTGTTTTCTCTTTTTCCAGCATAAATCTTTGGGCGCTTTCATATGCAGCCAAACAAATTTCATCGGGCGTTTTTACTTCGTAATTGTTCAGATCATTGGTTTTTAAATTAATGCGGCGGTTAAATATTTTTGTACGCGCTTTCAGTTTTTTAGTGTAAAGCGCCCAGGCAGTTTTTACATAGCTATTTTTTTCAAGCACCTCGCCGGCTGCATTTACTTTTACCAATTGTGCATTCAGTTTGCTAAATCCGTTTTTACTTTTAAATGTAATTTCAAAATTTTCTCCATCACCGCTTAATCTTACATCATTAAAATATTTGCCGGCAAAATTCTTAGTAAAGTCTTTTGAATTCCCTTCGTTTATAAAACTTAAATGCCAGAAAAAAGAAAGCTCTGGATGAGCGGCTGCATAATTTTCTAATACAAAAAGTTGCTCGCCTTTTTTAGTTTTGCCACTGGCGCGTACTCGAATTAATTTATCGAATCCGGCTGTTTGTTTGTTGCGCACAGTCATTGTTTTTGTTGTACAATTTTTGTGATACAGGTATGTGTAGGTCATGTCATCAAACCGATCTTCAAATTTTGTTTTATCTACACGGTAACCCGTTTTTTTATCGGCAAGCCCAAGGTAGGTTCTTATGGCAGGACTCAGGTGCAATTTTCTTTTCAGGCTTTGTTCGGCAATTTCTGCTTCCTGATTTTTTTCGTTTCCGGCAAGCGGTTTTTTTACCAATTCGTTTTTGTTTTCCCAATTTCCCTTTTCATCGTTATAGTAATAGAAATTGTAACCCTCTTCGTTATCACTTAGCGGAAACTGAACTTCAAATTTTTTTCCTTTCGCCAGAAAAACCTCTTCACCGTTTACATTGGCAGAAATCTCAAACATGCCGGCAGATTCAAATTGTTTTTTTGTTCCCGCACTATCAAATACCATGGGTATTCCGCTCACCAGCACATCTGCCTGGTTGCGAAATTCCCTGTAACCGATAGACACGTTTCCGGTTACTTTTTTTCCTTTGCTGTCAACAAAAGCATTTGCAGGCACCGTAATTTTTGTTCCATTTTCGCAATCTATTACCTGGGTTTTTGTGGCTGCTATAGAAAAATTTTCTTTGGGTTTTACCAGGCCTTCTACCGGAGGTAAAATGTTTGCATATTTCAGTTCAAAATTTTCTCCGGCTGTGTTAACTTTCGTTACCGCATCAGCACCCGCACTTTTTTTCAGGTAGTCCATGTCTTCATCAGAAGGAACAATTTCTGCACTCGAAAAACTGAAAGAAATTTCTCTGCCTCCGGCTGAAATTTTCATCGGATTATTTTTTACATCGGCATCAGTACTTTCATATTTTTTATGTGCATCAAAAACAACACTTCCTTTGTCGTATACTTTTATTTCTGAGAGATTCTTAAGCAAATTAAGGTTTGATGGAATGCCGTTAAAATCATAAACATCCATAATCAAAGTGGTAACAGAAGTGTTTGCAGATTTTTCAACCAGGTCTTTATAATCTAACTGATCGTTTTCATACAATTCAATTTTTTCTATTGTTTTTGAAAGCCGAACAGGAATCTGTTCAATATTGCTTTGTTCAATGATCAGGGTTTTTAATTGAGGAAATGAATTAACTGTTTTAAAAAGCTGGCTAAGTTTTAGAGAATCGCAGATCCCTGAGATTTTTACGGTAGTTAGTTTTTTGAATTTTGGAGCAGTTTGCATCAGCCTCAGCAAATCATCTTTTTCAGGATATATGACCAGAGCCTCTGCTTTGTCAATGTTTTTTACGGCTTCGGCCGGACGAAAGAAATCCTGAGATTTAACGGAATAGGACAAAAGGACCAGGCTAAGAAAAGTAAGGGTTTTTTTCATTTTTTGGGTATTAACAGCTTCTATAACGATAGAACAAAGAAAGGTAACAGAGAGAGAGGGGTTTTTCGGAGAAAAAGAGTTTAATTAGCAGATAAAAGACAAAAAGATATAGGATATAAGATTGGGTGTGTTAGGGCTAAACTCGTGCACCAGTCTTATATCTCGGTGTCTTATATCTTATATCAGGCAAAAAATCCGCCTTTTAATTCAAATTTGCCTTCCTCTGCTCCTGTCATTCTTTTTTTTGTTAATTTCCGTTCTGAAATTTACCTTAATCCCTTTCGAAAAAATCTTTCTATGAAAAAAAACGAAACCAAACCCGTTCTTGTAATTCACGGTGGTGCCGGAACCATTCTTAAAAAAAGCATGACTCCTGAAAAAGAAAAAGCCTATCGTGCAGTATTGAACGAGTCGTTAAAAAAAGGATACAGCATTTTATCAAAAGGCGGAACTGCAAAAGATGCAGTTGAAGCAGCCATTCGTGTTATGGAAGACTCACCTTTGTTTAACGCAGGTAAAGGCGCGGTTTTTACGCACGACGGTAAAAACGAAATGGATGCCGCTATAATGGATGGAAGTAATTTAATGGCAGGCGCTGTTGCTGGTGTAAGTACAATAAAAAATCCGGTTACTGCTGCGAGGGCAGTTATGGAAAAATCAGAACACGTTTTAATGGTTGGAAAAGGAGCAGAACAATTCTGCGAAAAGAATAAAATTAAAACAGAAAAGGCTTCGTATTTTTTTGATCAGGTAAGGTGGGATCAGTTGCAAAGCATTAAGGGCACAGAAAAAACACAGATGGATCACAGCGACAAGATTGAAAAAATTAAGAAGAAGACCGACAGCAAATTCGGAACTGTGGGCGCTGTTGCTTTAGACAAATCCGGAAACCTTGCCGCTGCCACATCAACAGGTGGTATGACAAATAAAAAATTTGGCAGAGTAGGAGATTGCCCTATTATAGGAGCCGGCACCTATGCAAATAATAAAACCTGCGCGGTAAGTGCAACCGGCCACGGAGAATTTTTTATACGCGCTGTTGTTGCGTACGATGTTTCTTCGCTGATGGAATACAAAGGACTCAAAGTAAAAAAAGCAGCAGAAAAAGTGGTAATGAAAAAATTAGTAAAATTAGGTGGCGAGGGCGGCCTGATTGCGCTGGATGCAAAAGGAAATATTGCCATGCCATTTAATTCAGAAGGAATGTACCGCGGTTATATTAAGAGCGACAAGATTGCCCACGTAATGATATATAAAGAAAATTAACCATGTGTAGAGACGGAAAGCGTTCCATCTCCACGCATGGGTAATTTTTTATTTTTAAATTTACCCTATGATTTCGCCGCCTTATTTAGTTCCGGGAGACAGCATTGCCATCATTGCAACTGCAAGAAAAGTTTCTGAAGAAGAAATGAAACCCGCAATAGAAATTTTGGAAAAAGCCGGATTAACGGTTGAACTAGGGGGCAATATTTTCAATAAGGAGAATCAGTATTCAGGTTCAGATGAAGAACGATTGAATGATTTGCAATGGGCTTTGGATGACGAAACCATTAAAGCTGTGATTATTGCAAGGGGTGGTTATGGTACGGTTCGCTTAATAGACAAAGTTGATTTTTCTCTTTTTCAAAAAAATCCTAAATGGATCATTGGATATAGCGATGTTACAGTTTTGCACAGCCATATCAATGCGCATTTTCAAACTGCAACTTTGCACGCAACCATGCCTATTAACTTTTTGAAGAATGAAGAAGCAACCCAGTCTTTATTAAATGCTTTGCAGGGAAAATTAAATTCTTATTCCTTCGAACCGCATTCGCTTAACCGCAATGGAAAAGCGGAAGGAGTTTTGGTTGGTGGAAATCTCTCATTATTATACGCTCTTGCTGCAAGCCCATCAGACATTAATACCAATGGCAAAATTCTTTTTATTGAAGACCTTGATGAATATTATTATCACATAGACCGTATGATGATAAACCTGAAACGTTCAGGCAAACTAAAAGATCTTAAAGGGTTAATTGTGGGCGGTATGACTGAGATGAAAGACAATGCAATACCCTTTGGCAAAAATTCAGAAGAAATTATTCTTGACTCGGTAAAAGAATACGATTATCCGGTCTGCTTTAATTTTCCGGCAGGGCACGTAGATCGTAACCTTGCGTTTTACCTTGGTAAGAAGTGCGAGTTGAATGTAACTAATTCAGATTCCTCGATCGTTTTTTTTGAAAAATAGAATATTTTTTTTGTCATTTCGGTTGATTTTTTTTTGTCATTTCGAGCGCAGTCGAGAAAGACAAAAAAAAAGCCGCACATTTCTGAGCGGCTTAAAATTGTTTTAAAAGAAAATTTTACTGTTCAAACTTTTTATATTCTGCGGGAACTGAAACCTCAGAAGCAGGTATTACTTTGGCTTCTACTTTTAATACTTCTAATTTTCCGGTTTGTTTTCCGTCAGAAATATTGGTTTCAATACTCATCATGGGCATTGAGCCTGCCGGAAGATTTTTGATCTGTAACCAATAGGTACTTGCCGGATCTTTTCTTTTCCACAACTCTATCATCGGTGCAAAGAAATCAAATTTCTTTCCTTTTTTATCAGGAGAATAAATCCAATAAGAGATCTTTTTATTTTCGTCTGCGCAGGTTACAGTATATTCTGTGCACTTGTAACCAACCAGTGTTTTTACATTTTTTGTTTTTTCTACTACAGCGGTTCCTTTAATTGCCGGTAGAATTTCATTTTTCTGTTCTCCCCATACTTTACGTTGCGGGTTAAGAAACTTTACGGTTTTAGCTGTAAGATCAAAAATAAAACTGCCCTCTTCTTTTCCTGTTTTTTTTCCTTTCTCATCAAGTTTAACCAGGTTGCCTTTTACAAAATATGTGTGGCGGGTTGTGTCAGTTTTTTTCTCCATTTTAAATGCAATGCTTCCTTCAAAAACCTGGGCAAAGCTTAAGGCGCTTATTGAAAGTGCCGATAAAAATAATGCTGCTTTTTTCATGTGGGTATAATTTGTTTGTTTTTTGTCTTATGCAACAAGTCTTGTTTTTCCCTGCAATACGGAACAAGATTATTTCATAGAATTAAATGAAAATTTAGTTTTTGTTTTTGTTACCTTTGTTTATTAAACAAGTATCGTGCTAAATATTAGTACGCTAATTTACAGATTTTTACAATACTGCAAAACTGATGGAAAAGAAGGATACCGGAGACAGGGGAGAGGAGCTGGCGGCTGCGTATTTACTGCAAAAGGGCTACCAGATCCTGGAGCGAAACTGGCGTTTTAAGCACCTGGAAATTGACATTATTGCACAACAAGGCGATTTTATTGTGATTGTTGAGGTAAAAACCCGTGCTACCCGGGAGTTTGGAGAGCCAGCCTCTTTTGTAAATCAAAAGAAAAAAAGCCACCTGATAAAAGCCGCTAATTTTTATGCAATAGAAAAAAATCTACAAAATGAGTTCCGCTTTGATATCGTTTCTGTTTTTGTCTTTGGAAGAGAGGCAGAAATTGATCATTATGAGGAAGCGTTTTACCCTCTTGTTAATCAAATTAAAATCTGACAAATGAAAAAATTATCTGTTCTCTTTGCCTCTGCAGGAAAAATTTCGCTTTTCCTTCTTTTTCCGCTTTTTATGTCTTCGCAGAAAGACACCGTTATATCAGGTTTTTCGAGTCCGGAAAGCGTGATCTCTGACGGAAAATTCATTTACGTTTCAAACCTTGGGCTTAAACCACAGCCAACGGTTAAAGACACAGATGGCTATATCAGTAAACTTAGCCTTAAAGGTGAGATCATTAAACTGAAATTTATTGCAGGTCTTAATGCTCCAAAAGGTATGGCGGTTTCAGGAAACAAATTGTATGTAACGGATATTGATGCGGTGAAAGGTTTTGATCTTAAAACAGGTAAAGAAGTTTTTAATTTAAGTTTTGAAAAAGAAAAGCTGAATTTTCTGAATGACCTTTGCAATAAAGATGAAAAACATTTGTTTGTTTCTGCAACAGATGTAAGCAAAATATTTGAAATTGACCTGGCTGCAAAAAAATACTCAGAACTCATAGCAACAGATTCGCTTTTAAATCCAAACGGTTTATACTATGATAGTAAAATAAAAGCACTGTACGTTGCTACTATGAACAAAAAAGGAAGATTATATTCTGTTGTGTTGGGTGAGAGAAAAAATATGCGTGTCACCATTTTTTCTGAGGTAGGATTATATGATGGGCTCTGGATGGCAGGAAAAGACTTTTTTGTTTCTGACTGGGGTTTTGACGGCAAAGGAAAAATTAAATTATTCAATAGTTTTGAGATGAAATTTTCTACTCCCGATCTGAAAGGAAAAAATAGTTTTTCAGGTCCCGCAGATTTTTATTACAACGAAAAGACAAAAAAATTCTGGATCCCCGAAATGCTCACCGGCAACCTTCACATTATCTCTTACTAAACCTTATACTCTATACTTATACCTTATACTTTTTCTTCACAAAAATCTTTATTCCTTCTTACTTCTCACTTATTCCTTTTGTCCAATGAAAGCCCACCGCCCCCTCTACGAAGCAATTGCCACCAACATCCGCGCTATTTTTGACGAGGGAAAGTTTGCAGATCGCGCCATTGAACGATCGCTGAAACAAAATTCTAAGTGGGGCGCGCGCGACAGAAGGTTTATTGCAGAAACCACTTACAACATTGTGCGCAATTACCGCTTGTTATATGAAAGTGCCGGAACAAAAAGCACCTGGATGATCATTGCCACTCATTTTATTTTAAATAAAGTTGAGTTGCCTGACTGGAAAGAATTCAGCGGAATTTCTAACGACAGAATTTTTTTTAATTACGAAAAAAACAAAAATAATTTTGCCATCAATCAATCCATTCCCGATTGGTTAGATGAATTAGGGCGAACTGAATTGAAAGAGAAATGGGAAACTGAACTGACAGCGTTGAACCAGGAAGCTAAAGTTGTTCTCAGAGCAAATACATTAAAGATCTCTGCACAAAATTTAAAAAAAGAATTTTCTGCCAGTGAGATCGATACAGAAACAGTAAAAGAAATTCCGGAAGCATTGGTTTTAAAACAAAGGCAAAATGTTTTTTCGAGCCCGCAGTTTAAAAACGGCTTGTTCGAAATTCAGGATGCCTCATCGCAACGTGTGGGGCACTTTTTACAATTACAACCGGGTATGCGTGTTATTGATGCCTGCGCCGGTGCGGGTGGAAAAAGTCTTCACATTGCTGCATTGCTTGGTAATAAGGGAAAAATTGTGGCAATGGATGTGGAAGAATGGAAACTTACTGAATTAAAAAAACGCGCAAAACGTGCGGGCGCAGATAATATTGAAGCGAAAATTATTGATGCAGGCCTTATAAAACGATTAGAGAATTCTGCTGACCGGCTTTTAATTGATGCGCCCTGCAGTGGTCTTGGTGTTTTAAAACGCAAC
>JACMLS010000346.1 GCA_014379485.1 Bacteroidia bacterium
CAACCCTTTTCAGCCCCGTACACATTTCGAGGAAAATGCACTGCAGGAACTTTCTGATTCCATTAAACAACATGGAATCATACAGCCCCTTACAGTTCGTAAAATGGGCTACGATAAATATCAGCTCATTTCAGGCGAACGTCGTTTCAGAGCTTCGCAAATGGCGGGCTTAAAAGAAGTGCCTGCCTACATTCGCATTGCCAACGATCAGGATATGCTTGAAATGGCTTTGGTAGAAAACATTCAGCGCGAAGACCTCGATGCAATTGAAATTTCTCTCAGCTATAAAAGATTGCTTGAAGAGTGCAATCTTACACAAGAAGCGCTGAGCGAAAAAGTAGGCAAGCAACGCAGCACCATTACAAATTACCTGCGTTTATTAAAACTGCCGGCAGAAATTCAATTAGGCATTCGCGCACGTCAATTAAGCATGGGCCACGCAAGAGCACTCATCAATATCGAATCAAAAGAAAAACAATTGGCCATTTATTATCGTATTGCTGACGAAGATCTTTCTGTAAGACAAGTAGAAGAGCTGGCACGCGGAGAGCTGAAACCAATTCCAAAAGGAAAAACTTCTTCAGAAAGAAAACAAAGCAGCGAAGGAGAACTTTCTTTTAACGATCAAAAAATTGTAACAGACCTTAATACAATTTTTAACTCAGGCGTTTCATTAAAAAGACATTCAAAAGGAGGCGGAAACGTTTCATTTACTTTTAATAATGATACTGAGCTGGAGCATTTACTTTCTTTTTTTGATCTTTGATCATAAATGAACTTTAAAAAAAATAAGATAATTTCATGTATTCTGTTTTTTTTTATTGCCCTTAATTTTGCTTTTTCATTGGGAAAAGATTCTCTTTTAAAATTTAATTCTTTAATCAGCGTTGAAAGTAACACGCGTTTTTTTGTTGGAGACAGTACAAAAGCAAAGGCTAAAACAGGTTGGAGCATTGCGAAAAAAGCTACTGTGCTTAGTGCCTGTTTTCCGGGTCTTGGTCAGATCTACAATAAAAAATACTGGAAAGTTCCGGTTATTTACGTTGTAATGGGTGGTCTTGGTTATAGCATTTTAAAAAACAATACCAATTACCAGCGTTATCGCAAAGCATTGCTGTACCGTGCAGACGGCGACTCAACAACTGTTGATGAGTTTAACACCAAATACACCGAAGACAATCTTGTAACACTTAAAAGATCTTACCGCCGTTACCGCGATCTTTCAATTCTTGGCGCCTGTTTAATTTATGTAATTCAGATCATAGACGCCAACGTAGATGGTCACTTAACCAACTTTGATGTAGACAACATAAGTTTCCACGTCAGTCCCTGGAATTACAACAATACAGCCTCCAATAAAAAATTCACAGGCTTAAGCCTCACAATGAAATTCTAGCCCTAACAAACCCAGTCTTATATCTCCATGTCTTATATCTTATATCCGCTAATTAAATTTCTTGCAAACCCCGAACTTTCTAAACTTTCATCCCGATAGCTATCGGGACTCCAAACTTTCTAAACTTATGAAAATCGCACTGATTGGTTACGGCAAAATGGGCAAAGAAATAGAATCTCTTGCCAAAGCACGCGGAAATGAAATTGTATTGATCGTTGATGAAAATAACGTTAACACTATTGTTTCAGCAGATCTTCAAAAAGCAGATGTGGCAATAGAATTTTCTGCCCCTTCTGCCGCTATCGGAAATATTTACAAATGCTTCGATGCCGGAATTCCTGTTGTAGTGGGCACAACCGGCTGGTACACTAAATTAGACGAAGTAAAAAAGAAGCAGGCAGAAAAAAGCTCAGGTTTATTTTACGCCTCTAATTTTTCTGTCGGCGTAAATTTATTTTTTGAAGTAAATAAATACCTAGCCGCCATGATGAATAAATATCCTGACTACGAAGTGTCTATAGAAGAGCAACATCACATTCACAAAAAAGATGCACCCAGCGGCACAGGAATTACTATTGCCGAAGGAATTTTGCAAAATTTCTCTTCTAAAAAAAGATACACAATTGAAAAATCGGACAATAAAGAAGATTTATTTATTGAAGTGGTACGTGAAGGA
>JACMLS010000347.1 GCA_014379485.1 Bacteroidia bacterium
CCTTTTTCAGTATTAACTTTGTATTGAATAAGCACCGTCATTACAATACTATCTTCCTCTGTAAAACTGCATATATTTTTTTCTTTCAGAATCACATTGTCATATCCTGAAAAAGCCGGGTTTACACGAATTTCAAAAGCCGGAATCGTATCCCACTTAACCGGTTTAAAATTGTTTTGTGAAAATGAATAAATGAAACCTGAGAAAAAAAAATAAAAGAGTAAAACGCGGAAATTGCCCATGCTGAATCAGATCAATTAAGTATAAATATAATTTTTTTATCAGGATCCTGCAATGTGACGTATGAAAATAAAAAAAGGGAAAGTTTTCTTCTTTCCCTTTATTTATTTTGATTTTTTATTTAGCTTTCGTCGTCGCCCACTTTTATAAAGAGCCCATCTAATGATGGCGCGTCTTTTTCATAAGGGGCACCAAATGCACGGGTGTTATTTTGCGGTGTGCGGTCAATTAATTTATTGTAAGGATCAATTCCCGCTTTAGATGGTTTTTCATCAACAATGATTTCAAAAACCTGGTTCAGTTTTGTTACTTTCATTTTTTTCAGATACAATTCTTTTTCAGATTTTTTTCCTTTGGTATCTATTTTCTCCGCAAAAATCCCAATATCAATATAATCATTTATAGGAATTTCTTTTTGTGTTCCTAAACTGTCTGCACGGTATTTTACAGAGTTTACTGTTATACTCACTTTGTATTTTCCGTTGGACAGTTGTTTATAAGAAAGATCTTTTATGCTGTTGTTATAAAGTGTAATTGTTTCAAACAAATCTGTGATTACGTATTTTAAACTATCTGGCGTAGTCTGTTTCAGATAATTTACAAATTCAAGCGAAGTTGTGTAAGGTGGTTCCTGGTAGGCAACTTTCTTAATATATCTTTTTAAAACGGCGTTCAGCGTGTCCTCTCCAATGTAATCTCTTAAAGCATACATCACCAAACTCCCTTTGTTATAGTGTATGTATTGCTGGTTTTCAGCAAACATAATTGGTAATTCTTTCCGGCTTTCGGTGGCACGGCCAATCAAATACCTATTTAGTTCGTACTCAAGAAATTTCTTTATCTGTTGTTTTCCATATTCTTTTTCCATTACCATTAATGCAGAGTATTGGCTCATGGTTTCAGACATTAAAGTTGAACCCGCCACATCGGCGCCAATTACCTGGTGGGCCCACCATTGATGTGCCACCTCGTGCGCAGTAACATACAAAGGCATGTCAATACTTTCCGGATCATCTTTGTCAACCTTCATGATAAAGCCAATTCCCTCCGAAAACGGGATAGTATTAGGAAACGATTGCGCAAAAGTTGCGTAACGCGGAAACTCAAGAATACGCACCTGCCTGTGCTGGTAAGGAGAGAAATTTTTTGTGTAATAGTTCAGCGCAAGCTTAATGCCCTTAATCATGCGATCAATATTATAAGCATGTTTGGAGTGATAATAAATTTCAATATTTACTTTGTTGTTGGCATCGAGTGGATTTACCCACTGATCTTTAATCACCGTGTATTTGGCGGAAAGGAATGGGTAGAAATTTAAAATTTTGCAATCCATTTTATAAGCAAAATATTTTCTGCCATCTTTTTCCCAGGTTTTCTGTAAATACCCCGGCGCAATGGCAGTTTGGTCTGCTGATGTACTTACAACGCATTCAAAATTTATCCAATCAGCGTCGTGAGAAATGTAGGTGTTTTTGTAAGCGGTGGTGTCAAAGACAGAGTTCATGCGGGGCTTATCTTTGAGCCCGTATTTTTTTCTTGTTTTATTATTGTCAATCTCATTTCCTTCGCTATAACCAAAGTTGGGCAATACACCGTTGTTAAAAAAAGTTCCGTTGTACAAAATACTGGTTTCGGGATCATCGCTCTTAAATCCTTTAGGGAAATAAGAAAGGTTATAACTGAATTTAATTGAATCGCCAGGTGCAAGAGGTGCATTCAATTTATAAATGTGCATTCCGTAATCTTTTGCTTCCTCCACTTTCACAGCCGGTTTCGCGAATGCAAAACTGTTGATCTTTATTTCTGAGATCTCATTTACAATAATTGTATCAATGTTTTTTGAAGTTTTATTTTTAAGCCACATAAAACCATCTATTTCCGCCCCTCTTTTCTCGGGAAAAATATTCACGTTTACATTAGATGCGATTAAGCGTGGCTGTGGTGTGGATTCAAAATGTTTGTATTTTTTTTCATAATCAAATCCCAATTTTTCGAAATATGCTGAGTTGTGCCTTTTGTTGAGTACGCTGATATTATAGTAAATAAAACTTCCGCAGGTTAAAAATACAATGAGAGTAGCGGCCAGTGCAAGTTTGGCTTTTCCGTTAAAAGTATATTTAGATAAACGGAAACGGGATTTGAGTGATTTTTCTTTCCCTCTGCTATAAAACCGAATAGAAAAAATAACGAGTAGAAGACCTGCAGCTATCCAATACATTTTCAAAAGCAGAAATACAGTTGGATAATGCCCAAAGGAGTTTAGATCTGAATAGGTAAGTGCAGCACCCGATGAATTTACAAGATACAAAGGGTTTGACCACTCGAGCGCGCGGAAAACAACGGGCAGAACCAGCACCAATATAAATCCGAATACCCATCCAACAAATTTATTTGAAAACAAAGTCTGAAGGCCAATATAAAACAATGTCATTACCCCGAAAGTCAATAACCTCATTCCAAAAAATGTGCTGATATATTGAGCAATGTTGATGTCTTTAAAACCAGTAGCGAGCTGATAAATGATACTTGAAATGATCATGATAACAAAGATTGACATCTCGGTCAGCATCATTCCAAGATATTTTGACCAGAATAAAACTGAGTTGGTAACTGGTGACGCTCCTACCAGTTCATCTACTTTACTGTCTTTTTCTCTATAGAGCATGGTGCCGGTGGAAAAAAGGGCAAGCAGCATAATCATAAATTGCATTACGGCAGCTCCTATCTCAATCATCTGGTTGGTCATTGGATAAGTATTTGTTCCATATGGGTTGCCGGCGCTTGCTACAAACGGTACAACCAGTAGAAACAAACAACCTAGTACTACCGCAATAAAAAAGAAAATACTGCGCGTTGCGTTTCTGAATTCAAACCGTGCGAGGTATAGTATCTGCTTTATGGTTGAACTCAGGTTAAAGTGCCGCGTAACTTTTGGGAGTTCTTCAATGGATCGAATTACAGAGGAAGCTTTTTCCGTTACTCTTTTTTTGAATCGTAGACCAAAAAAACTAACCGGAGCAAGAAATTGAGAAAAACTAAAGCGCGCATAGCAGAACACCGTCATCAATAGTGCAAGGCCAATCCACAATAAGCGGTTGTAAAGAATTACTCCGCTGAAGGGAACCATCATTTGGTTTTGTTCAACAGGTGTCCAGTATTCAGTTAAATTGCGAAACGCGTTTGAACCCGAGGGATCCAGAAAAGACGCAAAGGTTTTATAATCAAGGTCGCTCCCAAAATTGTCAGCAAAAACTCTGCCCACCAGCACAACAACAGCAAAGGCATAACTGAACATTGGGTTTCGGGTAAATGTATTCAACGAAAAATAAACAATACCCTGAAAGAAAATGTTCGGAATAATAAAAAGTAAAAAAGGCTGTAAATAATTCATCAAACTGAAGGGCCCAACCTGTGTGTGACCAGAGCCAGATTGAATTCCCACCATTAAGCCTAATAACTCTCCCACAAAAACCATCACAGCGAAAAAATAGCCGCCAAAAAATCTCCCGAAAAAATAACCGGCCTTCGAAATGGGTTTGGTAAAAAACAACGAATGCGAATTATATTTGAAATCTTTATAGATCCCATCGCTCATTAATGAGATAATAAAAATACTATTGAACAGGCCAAGAATGTTTCCGTCGCTGGCCATAAGCAAACTGGATATAGAATAGGATGTGTTTACAAAAGCATTGCTTTCGGTATTATCTGGCCCCCAAATGCCCGAGGCCAGAAAACCTAATGAAAGGCCAAGCAAAAACAAAAGAGCGAAAAAGATCCAGAAAGAAATTTTCTTCTTCCCGGTTTGCAGTTCAAATCTGAAAAATTCTAGAAACATATGATGAAATGTAATGTTTGTAATTAAAAGTAATTTCTGGCAATTTATTTGCTGGAGATGTTTGAAAAATAAACATCTTCCAAGTTCGGATCAACACCTTCAAAAGATGAATCGGGTGCGTTGTCTGCAAACACGTGCGCAATTATTTTTCCTTCTGAAACGTGAGTAGAAATTACTTTCATGTTTTTCTTCAATTCTTCCACTTCAGTTTTCTCTATTTTTTTCTTCCACACTTTTCCTTTTATCGCTTCAATAGTGGCAGATGGTTTTCCTTCTAATAAAATTGTTCCGTGGTTCATGATCACCATATTAGGACAAAGGTCTTTTACGTCGTCAACAATATGAGTAGAGAGAATGATGATGATATTTTCTCCGATCTCACTCAGTAAATTGTGAAAACGATTTCTTTCCTGCGGATCAAGTCCGGCAGTTGGTTCATCTACAATTACAATTTTCGGATCGCCCAATAAAGCCTGCGCAATTCCAAAACGCTGACGCATACCGCCGGAGTATTCGCTCAGGTTTCTTTTGCGTGCGTCAAATAAATTTGTTTGCTGCAACAAGGCGTCGCAAATATCTTTACGCTCTTTTTTATTTGTAATTCCTTTCAGCACAGCAAAATGATTTAGCATCTGCTCTCCTGAAACTTTCGGATAAAATCCAAAATCCTGCGGAAGGTATCCGAGAATTTTTCTCACTTCATCTTTTTGTTTTGCAATATTAATATCGCCCAGCATTAAAGTTCCGCTGTCAGCATCCTGCAAAGTTGCAATAGTTCTCATCAAAGAAGATTTGCCGGCGCCATTTGGCCCAAGCATTCCAAACATTCCGCGCGGAATGGTAAGGTTAATATTGTTCAGCGCCTTTACTCCATTTGGGTAGGTCTTTGTAAGATTTTCAATTTTCAGTTCCATAGATGTTTTTTTCTTGCCACAGATTTCGCGGATTTACACAGATTGAAGGCGCAGATTTTTCTTTTTTAATAATCAAAAAAATAATCTGTGAAAAAAATCTGCGGTAATCCGCGCAATCTGTGGCATTTTTTAAGGTGCAAATATGTTAAAAAGCAGCTTGGTAGGGCGATAAAATGTTTTGAAAGGAAGAAAACGGGGATTAGTGGCCCGCTTTACCTAAAGCTCAATCGGAGCAAAGAAAGTGAAGTTCCTATAATTTGCAAAAAAGATCAGCACTTCACAAATTTTTTCTCTTAGCGAATTTGCGGAACTTTGGCGAACCTAAAATGAGAATGCTTTATTTAAGCAAGTGACCCGTAAATAAAAAAGGCCGCAACGAAAGAGAAAAAGTTCCAGATCACGAACAAAAGAAAACTAAGCCAAAGTAAAGGAATAAAATAGAAAAGACAGAACACAACGGCTATCCAAATAATGGAATAGAGAATAATTATAATTGCAGTCTCAGCCTCAAGTTCTAAAAGTAAATAAAGCATAAGGGCAGCAAGCGGAGGAACAGTAAAGATCAGAAAATACAATAAAATCTCACTCTCAAACGGATTGTTCGACGATTTGTGCGATTTTTTTTTATTGACACCACTATTTTTTTTCTGAGGAATAATTTCTTGTTTTCTGTGTTGATAGATGACTTTTACTGATTTATTTTCTTTTTTGATTGTTTTTATAGGATGTGGTTTTAATTCGCAACTTACATTTGCGGTCACTACCATTTTGGTTTCTGACTTGTTGGAAATCAAATTCGAATCTGGCTTTGAGAAGCAGCTCTCATTATTGGTAATTAACAATACTTGAGTAAGCTCCGGGTTTTTGCG
>JACMLS010000348.1 GCA_014379485.1 Bacteroidia bacterium
AATTCTGATAATAACTTTTGTTCCTGCTGAACTTCCATCTGCAGAAAGCAAATCAACGATCTCTATCAGTTTTATATTTTCAATCTTGGTAAGCAGATCTAGTCGTTCCTGCGTTACAAGCAAAGCGGTACTCTTATGAAAACTTTCCGATTTTTGTTGAAGTTCATTTGCTTTTTCTCTTCCTATTCCATTGTCCGTAAGAGAACATTCAATATAGCCGTCTTTTTCTTCGAATGAAATTTCGAGATGGCCGCGCTTTTCAATATTTTTAAACCCGTGTTTAATTGCGTTCTCGGCAAAGGGTTGCAATAACATGGGCGGAATTTTTATATAATCTTTTTCAATATTCGGATTCACTTTTATTTCATAATCGAATTTGTCGCCACCGGCAAATTTTTCTATCAGCAAATAATTGTCAAGCGTTTCAATTTCATCTTCTAAAGTAATTACCTGTTCGCGCGAGTTGTCTAAAATTTTGCGCATCAGTTTAGCAAATTTGGCAAGGTAATAACGCGCGGTCTGTTCATTTTCTGCGTTGATCTGCGATTGAATGGAATTGAGTGCGTTGAAAATAAAATGCGGATTCATTTGCAAACGCAAGGCTTTTTGCTCGAGTTGTATCATGTTTTTTTCCAGCTCAAGCTTGTGCCTTGCCTCTTCTGCCTTTTGCGAAATTATTTTTACTCTTCGTTTGTAAGCGAAAAATAAAATGCCACCTGTAACAATAACGAATAATGAAATGAACCACCATTGCTGCCAGTAGGGACGAAGAATTTTAAAAGAAATTTTTTCGGGAACTTCTGTCCATACAAGATCTTCATTGCAGG
Organism: Bacteroidia bacterium; assembly: GCA_014379485.1. Classification (GTDB taxonomy): domain Bacteria; phylum Bacteroidota; class Bacteroidia; order B-17B0; family Aurantibacillaceae; genus AM-1111. The sequence goes on from JACMLS010000348.1 coordinate 828, forward strand.
CTTTCAGTAAAAACGTATAATCGCCCGGCGGCAAATTGGAGTAGGTAACCGTGCGCTGATTTCTCGAAGGACTCCAGTCTTTCTCTGAGCCCTCTAATTTCCATTGGTATAAAACTTTTTCGGGGTTAGAAAAATTCAAACCAATAAAATCAAACGAAATATTATTTTGGTTGTTGGGTAAAACTATTTTTTTAATGGGTTTGTTCCAGTCTCCCATAAGATCTGCGTATTCTGTTTTAGAAATGGGATCGTAGAATAAACGGATATCTGTAAAATCTATTTTAGGTGGTTTTTCGTTTTTTATTTTGTTTTGAGGATTGTAACGCGAGAGGCCGTTGATAGTTCCGAACCAGATGGCCCCGCCGGGTTCTGCAAACACCGAGCCCTGGCAGGTTTCTATTCCGGTAAAACCTTCTGCTTTAGAATAATGTTTTACATCAATAATATTTCTGTCTTTATCAATTTTCAAACGATCTATTCCCGATTCTGTCCCAACAAAAATAAAATCTTTTCCTTCGTGAGAAAGTAAATAGATGTTGGAAGAAGTTAAACCATTTCTGTGATCGTAGGTTTTTACAATTACGGTTTTTTTGTAAAGGGGAATGTTGCTGATTCCGTTTCCTGCGGTGCCCATCCATAAATAACCGTTGTTGTCTTCGTCAAAGCAACGAATAGAGTTGGCTGCAATTCCTTCGTCAGTGGTGAGATTGTAAACCACTTTGTCTTTCAGAATAAGAACTACACCGTTGTTTTCTGTGCCGATCCAGATGCGATTAAATTTATCAATGTACAAACAATTTAAACGGTTGTGCGGAAGTTTTTCTTTTGTAGTAATGTTCAGGAAGCTTGATTTATCTACCTGTGTTCCTTTCATTTTAAATTTATAAACTCCGTTTCCTGCGGTTGCCATCCACAAAAAACCTCTTCTGTCAATTTTAATATCGCGTATGTATTTTTTTCTGAACTCGGCAATCTCATAAAAAACTTTTCCATCGTATACATAAACACCTTGTCCGTCTGTTCCAAACAGAATAAGTCCGTTCTCGTCTTCTGCAATGGCTTTTATTTTAAGATTTACAAATCCTTCTTCTTCGCCAAAACAGGTAAAACTTTTTCCGTCGTAACTGCAAACTCCTTTTTCTCCGTTTGCAAGCCACAGAATTCCTTTGCTGTCTTTAAAAATTTTGTAAATGAAATTTGAGCGCAATCCGTTTTCTTTTGTGTAATGCGTAAACAGTTGTCCGAAATAATTGCAAACGCCTGCGCCCGATGTTCCGAACCAATAATTTCCCCAACTATCGCTTGTAACGCAACGCACGTGGTTATTGCTCAAACCTTCTTTTTCTGTAAGCCAGTTAAATGTTTTTTCTTTGGTGTTGTAGCGGCAAACTCCGTTATTTAGAGTTGCCAGCCACATATTTCCAATACCATCATCATAGATATCAAGCACAGTGGTTTTAAATAATTCCATACTCGGATCTATTCTTCTGAAATTTTTTCCGTCATAAACGTAAAGGCCATCTCCATAAGTTCCTATCCAGATATTTCCTGTGCCATCTTCTTCAAAACAGGTAATGGAATTTTTTTTGATTCCCAGTTTTTCGCTAAAAGAAGTATACGAAGTTGTGGCCCCGTCAAAATTCATTCTGTAAACTCCGGAACTTGCGCCCACCCAGATCTTTCCTTTGTGATCGCAAAAAACAGAATTCACAATTCCATCTTTAAATTTGAAGTGTTTGAAATTTTTTCCGTCAAAGGAAAAAACACCATAATTAGTTCCCAGCCACATCAAACCTTTTTTATCAAAAGTAATATCCTGCACCCACACCTGAATTTTTGCGCCGAGCGGCCGGAAATTTGTAAACTGAATTCCGTTAAAAAGACTCAAACCATCATTTGTTCCGATCCATAAATTTTTTGAAGAATCTTCTGAAATGCAAAAAATATAATTATTGATCAACCCATCTTTAATAGAATAGGTTTTAAAATTAACTCCATCAAATTTTGTAAGCCCACCACCGCGTGTGCCCATCCACAAATAGCCACGGCTGTCCTGGTGCAATGCGTAAACCTGGCTTTGCCCCACACCATCATCAACAGAATAATTTCTGAAATTGAATTGTTGAGAAAAAGATATTCCTGGAAGAAAAATTAGCAATACTCTTAAACACAGAGAGAACAGAGCGGAAACACGGAGGACGCAGAGATCAGTATTTTTCTCTGTGTTTTCTCTGTGTTTCCCCTCTATGTTCTCTGTGGTAAAAATTTTCGTAGTTCCCATTTTGATTTTCAAATTTACGCAAGACTTTTCAGTTGCCCTAATGCGGATAATAAACTGTTGGGCGCAAAGAATCAAAAGCTTTGAAGATAAAATTTTTGAATCAGAAAGCCGCCCAGGGTTAAAAGGCTGGCAACGGCTGACAATGAGAAACTAAGAAATATTTTTTTCTGATCTGGAAATTTACGGATAGCGGGACTGAGAAGCCAGATTGCAACAGATCCAAAAAAAATGAAAATAAGAAGAACAAGTATTTTTAGAAGCATTTCCCAGATTGGATGGTCAGGAGAAGTAGAAATAAATTTTTCTAAGTTTGAGCCTATTGAAGTTGCAAAGAAGGAGACAAAAACAAAGGAGCCAAAAAATAATGAGCCCCAGCCTTTTTCCATTCCTTGGCGCATTTTAATTGAACCGTATGTTATAGAGAGGGCAGAAATGTACAGTGGCAACATTTGCATAAGAGTTGAGATCACTGCTATCTTCCGGTAATTAAATTGCGTGAGTGTACCAAAGTTGAATACAATGTAAATGGTCATAAATCCTGTAAAAAGAATCCCGAGTGTAGAAGAACATCTGAGAATAATTTTTGTTCCTGTGCGGGGATTACTTGATTCGCGTATTTCGTTTTCTTCAAAATGCATTCTTATAAATATCTTTTAAAATGAAAATGCCTCATTAAAATTCCTGAAATCATTAAAAGAACCACTACACTTGTTATAACGAAAGTTAAAAACATTTTTTTTTGTGTGATGAATTTCCGGATCCGCGGACTGAGAAGCCAGATGCTGACAAATCCGAAAAAGAAAAAAACAAAGATCATAAGTGCTTCCATCAGAATAGCTTTTGTGTTATGGTAATGAGAAACTGAAAAATATCTGTCCAGTTGCGGAACAATATTGATCAAAAATAAAATAAAAAAAGTGGATGTACTAAAGAACAACATAGCCCAACCTTTTTTGATTCCGAACCACATTCTGAAAGCTCCTGGAACAATTGCAAAAGAGGCTGCGAAAAATGAAAATATAGCAGGAAGATCATAAAGATGCAATCTCCATACCCTTGGATTAAAAATATCCCTTCTAGGAACTGTCCAAAGAAGAATTAACGTTACTGCTAAAAACATAAGGCCAAATACCAAACAAAAACCCAGAATGACCTTCATCCCCTTTGAAGGCTTATCAGATTCCTCTATTTCGTTTTCTTCGAAGTGCATTTTGATTTGCAAATTTTATTTTTTTCAGTTCTTATGGCGCAAGTAAAAAGGCAATGAGCATTAAAGCACAACCTAAGCCACCGAATATAAAAGCAACCACCCTTGTTTTAATGGGTATAAATTTTTTGATCTTTGGTGTTAATAATATAACGCATACCATTGCGCAAAAGGAAAACAGCGCAAGTGAAATTGCAGGAATTTTGCGGGGACCAATTTCGTAACCAAGGTATATCCTTAGTTCCCCATAAATAATATATGCGAACAAAAAGCAAAGGATCAGTGAGCTTGGAAATACGAAAGCCCAACCTTTTTTAATCGAAGTCCACATTCTTATCCCCCCAATGGGCAAAGAAAATGCACTTA
>JACMLS010000349.1 GCA_014379485.1 Bacteroidia bacterium
ACTTAAAATAAATGTGCTAACCGATTAAAAATTTATATCATGAACAAATTAAAATTTATTCTTTTTCTTTTTTGCACATCATTTTTTGCACAGAAAAAAACCGCTTTGCAGGAACTTGAAAAAGTACATGCAGCTTTTGGAAGAAAGGCAACCTGGGCAATAATTGATATAGACGGTTATAAAAAAGAAAGCGATGCAAAAAGTTTTAAGATAAGCAACGGAGAGTTTATGATTGTTCCGGGCAAAGGCTACTACTCTAGTTTTGAAGGAGAGTTGTGTATCAGCGACCGCTCAAGAACATTGATAATAGACAAAGGAAATAAAACAATTGGTGTAGTAGAACAGGGAATGAAAGATGCAGAAAAAAAAGCGGCCCTAAACACGTTTGATATAAAAAGATCTTCGGAAAGTGCTGATACCGTTTACATAGAAAAAGATGAAAAAAAAGGAATTGGAAAAGTCATTATTAAAACAAAAGACCCTGTTACACCTGTAGTAGAAATATGGTATAACTGCAACGATTTTGCAATGACCAGAATTATTTATCACTATGGTAAACAAGGCGAAGAGGATTATGGAGTGGAAAAAATGGTGGTTACCTACACTTATAAAGATGCAGCTTTGATTAATAACGATTTTTTTGAAACCGGTAAAGTTGTAAAGAGTAAACTGGCGGGCGGATATGCGGCGCAGGGAGAGTATAAGGCATACCAGACAGGAAAAATAAATTAACCATGAAGTAGAAACGATCAGGGCTTCGTTTCACTTCATGGTAAGCAGGGAAAATAAATTTGATAAATAAAATTTTCTGGAGTTAGCGGAAAATAGAAACAAATATAAACCGGCTTCAGCATTTAAAAAAATATGCGGGCCATAAAACAAAACAACATGAAAAAAATAGTTTCAATTTTATTTGCGGCAGCCTGTTTGTTATTTACAGGTATGGCAGCCGCGCAGTGCACAGCCAACGCAGGTGCTGACAAGTTAATTTGCTGCCCCGGTGGTACCGTGCAAATAACCGGTAAGTCTACACAGACTTTTGGTGAATGTGACACCGTACGGTTTCAGTGGTTTCCTGCAACAGGACTTAATAATCCTCATTTGAAGCAACCCATTTTTACAGCAGGCTCTACAACTACTTTTACCCTTTGCATTTATGTAACCAATAAATCATCTGGCGACACCTGTTGCATTGCATGCGATCAAATGACCGTAACTGTAAACAGCACTTGTTGCCGCATTGGCCAGGGTGGAGGAAATCCTTTTACAGAAAACGCACCCGAAGTAAAAATTGCGCCAAACCCTTCTGAAGGAAAATTTGACATTTCTTTCAGCAGGCCATTACAGAACGCAGAGATTTTTATTTATGATGTAAGCGGACGTTTGGTTTGGGAAAAGAAAAGCATTAATGATACAGATAAAATTCAGCCAGATCTTTCGGGCAAAGAAAAAGGTATGTATCTGATAAAAATTATGGAGAACAACAAATTGGTGCGTACCGAAAAAATACTGATCGATTAGAAACAAATAAAAAACGATTTCCGGACAAGTGTTACAACATAAAATCTTTTCCCGGAAATCGTTTATTAAATTTTATTCAAAAAAACTCTGCCCAGAAAATTTACTTTTTTACCGGAAGCGGGTGCAATTGATTGCGCGTTTCTGTTAAGATACATGTTGAAAAAATACTTTTATAGAAAGACAGAACTTTTAAAACAATTACCATGTTAAGACGATTTATCTATTTTGCAATCTTGTTCAGCACTTATTTATGTGCTCATGCTGGAGTAATA
>JACMLS010000350.1 GCA_014379485.1 Bacteroidia bacterium
CATTCAAATCCCACTTTTGATATAATTCAGTCACTAAATTTCCTGCCGCATCGTAGGTCCAGGTGGTTTGATTATCATTCATCCAGGCTGACTGAGATTTATCCCAATACTGTCTTAGTTTAGCTGTGGCAACATTTTTTTCATTGTAGCTGTAAACTTCCTGGCTGTTATTTATCCATGCTTCCGACTTCCAGGTTTTAAACAAAGCAACCGTATTATTCTTTTTTGCATCGTAAGTTTTTTCGGTGACCTGCGCATTCTCTAAAACTGTTCCTTTCAGGTCCTGCCAGATTTCTGTCATTACAGTATCTTTGAATTTCACTACTGTTGATGCTGTGATTTGTGCAAAGCTTTGCGAAACACCTAAGCCAATAAGACAAATAAAAATAGAGAATTTTGTTTTCATGCTAAGGTGATTTGATTTTAGAGAGTTAAAGATACAGACTTTTACTTATGCGAATTTAGTTTGCAAGGCAATTTTTTCTTTTTCTTACTTTTTTTAAGAATTTCTGTAAGATGATTTTTTTTTGAAGAGGAAGTTTGCGCTCATTCCTAATTATTGGGTGGAAAATTTGTGGAGGGTCACATTTTCTCAATACCGGTTAAAACTATTATTATTATCCCTGTATTCTGAATTGCGCTCAGGGTTTGAACTTCCGTTACTTTTTCCCAAAATATAAATAACCCCGTTGCTTTTACATTCTATTTTTACAGGCCCAATATTTCTTTCGAACCAGATAATAAAATCAGTATCAAAAGGAGAACCTGGGCCTGATTTTGCTGTTGTATCTCCGTTTCCGTAAAACACTTCCATTCTAAGACAAGGGTGCGATTCAACTGCTTGCATTGTCCGGTCAATCTCTTCATTTGCTCTTACCCTTTTAGATTTTATTTTCTCAAGATACATTTTTTCGAGAACCGGATTTATTTCTGCGCCAGCATGGTTAAAACGCAGGGTATCAAAAACAGGGTTGCCAACAATACCAAATTTCCATTGCTGGCTTTTGTATGGTCTGCGGCCCTCGTAACTCAAAAGACAAGGTTCTACTCCCATTCCGAAATGAATGTTGGGGTTGTTTGCAAGCTCTTCTGGCTTTCTAATTTTTTTTAAAGTATTCAGATCCTGAAACAAAAAATTCTGATTAGAGTCGCACGAAAAAATTCCGGTAAGAAACGGAATGTCGTAGTCACCATCTCCATTAAAAAGCAGTTTACTTTTTTTATCTACAAAATAATAGACCGGGGTTCCGTTTTTTCCTTTGGTCTCCTGCATTTCAAGATCAAAATATTTTATGGTATCGTTGGGAATTATTATTTTCATGAGTTTGCCATAGCCCACACTCATCGGAAAATAATCCGGAAAATAAATTCCTTTGCAGGAGTCAAGCACCTTTTGCGTAATGCGGTAATTGTTCCAGTAATTTTCTTCTATACGCTCGGGAGTATGAAACTCCCATTTTTCTTTTTGATCAGTATTTTCTCCGCAGGAAAACAACAGCATTAAAAAAAAAGGAAAAACCTTTATAAAATATTTTCCAATTACTTTTTTCATTAAAAATTATTGTCAGCTTTTTATATTAAATCGAAAAATAACTTTCGGTTGGTTGGAAAGTTGGAAGGTCGGAAGATTGGGTGTGACTTTCCATGCAATGCAACCCCACCATTCTTCCAACCTTCCATTCTTCCACTCAAAAATTAAATCCTTGCGGCAAAAACTTTAAGGCAATTATTTTTCGAAAACCAAAATGCCCCAGGTATTACTCGTTTCCTTCTTTATCAAATTTAATGAAAATTCTGCGCAACGATTTATTAATTGATCAAAATCGCTTTCAAAAAAGCCGCTTAACATTAATTTGCCTTTTGGATTTAGTACCGAGGCATAAACAGGAATGTCTTTTAACAAAACGTTCCTGTTTATATTGGCGAGGATCAGGTCAAATTTTTCAGTTCCTAAAAGAGAAGCGTCTCCTTTTAAAATCTCTATCTCCCCCACTCCATTCACATCGCAATTTTCTTTTCCGTTCTCAACACTCCAGTCATCAATATCAATTCCAACAACTTTTTTTGCGCCCAGTTTTTTTGCAACAATAGCAAGCACGGCAGTTCCGCAACCCATATCCAATACCGTTTTGCTTTGCACCTCTGTTTCAAAAAGATTTTTGGTCATAAGGCGTGTGGTATCATGATGCCCTGTACCGAACGACATTTTGGGTGTAATGAGAATATCTAACCTGAAACCGTTTGGCTTTTCATGAAAGGGCGCTCTTATGCAGCAATAATCCTCAACAAAAACCGGAGAAAAACTTTTTTCCCATTCAGCATTCCAGTTTTTCTGTTCTTGTTTCTCTTCTGTATAAGTAAAAGAAAAACCCTCCACATCTTTTTCTTGCGGAAGAGTATTTCTGTCAAGTTCACTTTCCTGCACAAAAGCATCAAAACCATTTTCTGCTTCAGAAAAACTTTCAAAACCATTTTCGCCCAGCAAAGCAATTAAAACATCAGAGCCGGGTTGAACCGGCTCTACGATGAAACTAAATTTTATATAATTCATGCTTTTTATTTATGTCAACCAAAACTCTGTCGAAATAATTGTCACACTGAGCCCTGTCGAAACGTAATTGTCACACTGAGCCCTGTCGAAACGCAATTGTCACACTGAGCCCTGTCGAAGTGTGATTACCAACCTGCAGCGCCCGGAGTTGCAAAAGTTATATCATTAGACTCCTCGGGTTTAATTGTAATAACCGGAACTTTAGAGTAATTGATAACTTGCTGTGCATAGGGTCCAAGAAAAATTCCGGTGTACTCTACATCCTGATCGCTCATGATCATAATCAGATCTGCATTTACCTTATCTGCAAATGCAAGTGTAGCTTTTGCTTTGTTTGAAGGTGTTTCAATCATTTGGTGGGTAGCAACAACATTTTGTTTTTTTGCCAGGTCTTCAATCTGCGCAAAAATTGTCTTCAGTTTCATATCAAAATTAGAATCAGAAGAATCGGTAAGGCCAAGTATATGCAATTTTGCGCCAAACTCCTGGCACAGGTCTATTGCAGCATTTACTTTTTGCCTGCTGTGCGGAGAAGAGTCTATTGGCAACACAACACTTTTATACCCGTTTTTATCTGCCGGGGTTCTTACTGACATAACAGGAATATTAGAGCCGCTCAGCACTTTTAGTGTGTTACTGCCAATAAAGATCATTTCGAGCGCAGAGTAACCTTGTGTACCCATTACAATAAGAGTGCATTTTTCTTCCTTACCTAACTTTACAAGTTCCATTGATACGTTTCCGTTTGAAACAATGTCCTTAACAGTAATTCCAAACTCATGGTGCAGATCCAGTGCAAGCTGGCGCAATCTTTTTTCCATCAGGTTTGCAACGTCTTTCATGCTATCATCCAAATGTACATTGGGCTCAATTACACCAAAGGCCTCATGATTTTTTTGAATAATGTGAACCAAAAGAACTTCGCCCTTGGTTAGTTTTGCAAGAAAACATGCATGGCGCAATGCCAGGATTGATGTATCGGAAAAATCTACCGGTACAAGAATTTTTTTTGTGATCAGTTTTATCATAGGGTTTGGGTTAATTGATAAGTAAATTGAAAGCAGAAAAATCAATCATAACGCAATAAGCTGCATCAGGCAATTTTTCCTTATTCCATATTTCCATCATATTATTACGAGTTGAAGATATAAAATTATTCTTAAAAAAAAATTACTGAAAGAACGATCATTAGTAAGGGGCATGATCATGGTCATTTTTTCTTTACGGGTTTCCCTTTTCCCATTTTTCCAAACTCCTGCCCTATTCCTTTTATTGTTTGAATATTGAGCGGAAACTCGCACATAACATGTATCATACTAAGCAAAAATAATACATAAAAGCCAAGTTGGTATTTATAAGCGTAACAAGCTACAGAAATCACCCATAAAACAAGTATTATTATTATTCGTGTTCTGCTCACCTGGTGCCATTTTATAACCGATGTTTTAGAGAACCAGTTAAGGTAATGATAACAGTACGCAAATGCAATAAACCGCATTACAGCCACTGCCATTGGATCGTTAAACAAGGTTTTGTCATGCGAAGAAAGAATATCTGGCATGGATTGATACTCTCCTACATTAAACATATAAAGAAGTGCATGGTTCATTACCTTAAAGTCCTGAAAAAGTGCCTGCACCTGCGCAGAAACTACCTGGCCACCCGCCGGAACATAAACGAAAAAAAACACCGAACATAAAATAAACACAACAAGCGATAAAATTCCGGTTGCACTTTTTTGTTTAAGCGCCCCATAAAAAATAAACAGCCCTGTAAATATATAAACGTGAATGAGTGTGGGCAGTAATACCGAAAAAAGAAAGATCAGTACGATCATGCCATCTACTTTCAGCGATGCCATGAACACAAATAGCACAACAATAAGAATAAATCTTAGCACATTATTTTTTATGAAAACAGAAAAAACCGCGAAAACCAAAGAGGAGATCATAAAAGCTGTATTGTAATTCCCGAATTTAGGTACCAGTTTTATAGAAAGGGTAATAGCAAGGCTAATGAGAATAAATAAGATCACATCCCACTTATTAGCAATGAAAAAACTTCTTTTCTGCAACCACGACATTTCGGTAAGATAATGCAGGGGGCCTAAAACAGCGTAGGCAAACAAAAACAAATGAAAAGGAATATAAAACGCCAGTGCTGCACTCAATACCATTAAACCAATGTTCAGATAATTGATTCCTTTATCAGTAGTAAGCGTTTTGGTAAGTACGTTCATATTAGTTTAACCGAAATTATTTTTTATCAAGGTCCTTACAATACGATTCAATGTATTTATAAGCTATATTGCTTCCTAAAGTATCTGCTTTGTAAAGATCGTCGCAGGCAGATTTTTTTTGTCCCATTGCAAATTTTACCGAAGCCCTGTTAACAAAAGCAGAGGCATAATTGCCTTTAATTTTAATTGACATATCAAAATCTGCAATGGCGGGCCCAAAGGTTTTTAATCCGCCCTTTGCAACGCCTCTGAAATTATAGGCAATAAAACTGTTTTTATTAATATCAATCGCTTTGGTCTCATCATCAATAGCGCCCGAAAAATCTTTGACCTCAATTTTAGCGGCGCCCCTGAATGCGTAGGCCTCTTCGTTGTTAGGGTCCACTGTAACAATGCGCGAATAATCTTTTATAGCAGAGTTAAAATCACCCATTTCAAAATAAGAGTCCGCCCTTGCCCTTATTACAACAACGTTGGAACTGTCGGCAATTGAAAGCTCGAGGCCGCGCGTTAAATCTTTAATAGCGTTTTTATAATTCTGTTGTTTAAAAAGAATGTAACCTCTCTTCAAATAAGCTTCACCATAATTTTCTTTCAGGAAAATGGCCTGTGTATAATTGGCAATTGCTCCTTTATAGTCATTCTTTATAAATTTCAGGTTGCCGGAATAAAATTCAAGTTCCTGATCGTCTTTCATTAAAGCTTTTGCACTGTCAAGGTATTTTTTCGCACTGTCATATTTCATATCTTCCAAATAAACAATGCCAAGATATTTCAGGGTGCCATGATCATCCGGCTGAATTTTCATAGATTTTGCAAGATCCTTTTCTGCTCCTTTAAAATCTCTGAGCCGCGCTTTACACATGGCCATTTTATTAAAGGCCTGAAAATACATCGGATTTTCTTTAATTGCTTTCTGAAATATTTTTATCGCCTCTTTGTACCTCAGCGAATCCATCAGTTTAACGCCCTGCTTATAAAATTCAATATCAGGATCAAGTACCCTTGCCGTATCTTTTTTCTGAGAAACAGAAATAAACGGTACCAAAAGAATAAGCGTGCAGACTGCAAAAAACTTTATTAATTGCGGTCTCTTCATTTTTAAATCTATTAAAATCTTCATCCGGATAAAGTTAAGCGTTTTATACCAAAACTACACATAAAATAACCCAATCTGCTTGTCCTTTTTTATTAATATTTCTTCAAAAGATTATTCAGTAGTCCCTGCTACGGAACAATCTTTTTCATCATCTTAATAAAAAAACACGGCGCATCTTCGGGCTATTTTATGTGTAGGTTTGGTATTACCATTTATTACAACAATTTCCGCACCAAAAAATAATTCGTCATTTATACCTATTTTTCTCTATTTTTGATAAGAATAACCTTTTAAAAAATATAATATGGGACCAGTAGGAATTACGCTGACATCTATTGCGGTTTTACTCTTTTTTATGTGTTTTGTTACTGTGCGGCAGGGAATGGTTGCCGTAGTAACCATTTTCGGCAAGTACAACAAGATCATGAAACCGGGTCTTAATTTCAGAATTCCCTTGTTGCAAAGGATCTACAAACGTATTTCTATACAAAACCGCTCTGTAGAATTGGGTTTTGCTGCTACAACTATTGACCAGGCCAATGTAAATTTTACCTGTATGGTTTTATATTCTGTATTGGATAACGATGAAAAAACCATACAAAATGTTGCTTTTAAATTTATTGATGAACGCAATTTTATGCAGGCCCTTGTTCGTTCTGTAGAAGGAAGCATCCGCGCCTTTGTTGCAACTAAAAAGCAATCTGAAATTCTTTCATTAAGAAGAGAAATTGTAATTGAAGTAAAGGAAAACATGGATAAGGTGCTGGAAGATTGGGGATATCACCTCATAGATTTGCAGGTAAATGATATTGCCTTTGATGAAGAAGTAATGAAATCTATGTCTAAAGTTGTTGCATCAAGCAATCTAAAAGCAGCAGCAGAAAATGAGGGGCAAGCATTACTGATTACTAAAACCAAATTTGCAGAAGCAGAAGGTAATGCCATTAAAATTGCGGCCCTTGCAGAAAAAGAAGCCGCACAATTGCGCGGACAAGGTATTGCATTGTTCAGAGAAGAGGTGGCCAAGGGTATGAGCCAGGCTGCAAAATTAATGCAGGACAGTAACCTGGATTCTTCTTTAATTCTTTTTAGTATGTGGACAGAAGCGGTTAAGAATTTTGCAGAACAAGGCGAAGGAAATGTTATTTTCTTAGACGGTTCTGTTGAAGGAATGGAAAAAACAATGAAACAAATGATGGCCCTGGGAAGAATGGACCTTGATGCTAAAAAATAATGCCACACTTCGACGGGCTTAGTGTTACAATTGAAATTTTATAATTAAAACCCCCCCGATAAAATTTTATCGGGGGGTTTTCATTTTGTCATACTGAGCCCGTCGAAGTATGACCTACTTCTTAGCGTCCGCTAAAAATTGCGCGAGTCCTTTGTCTGTTAGTGGGTGGTTGAGTAATGCAAGAATGGCACTGAGCGGACAGGTTGCAACATCTGCCCCAATTTTTGCACATTGTATAATATGAATGGTGTGGCGAATAGATGCTGCCAGAATTTGTGTTTCGTAACCGTAATTATCGTAAATAATGCGAATGTCTTCAATAAGGTCCATTCCATCTGTAGAAACATCATCTAATCTTCCAATAAACGGAGAAACGTAAGTTGCTCCTGCCTTAGCTGCAAGAAGCGCTTGCCCTGCACTAAAAACCAAAGTACAATTTGTTCTGATACCTTTATTGGTAAAATATTTTATTGCTTTAATTCCGTCTTTGATCATCGGTACCTTTACCACGATCTGCGAGTGCAGTTTGGCAAGTTCTTCTCCTTCTTTTACCATTCCCTCAAAATCTGTCGCAATTACTTCTGCACTTACGTCTCCTTCTGTAAGGGCGCAAATGTCTTTGTAATGCTGATGGATTTTTTCTATTCCCTTAATTCCTTCTTTTGCCATAAGCGATGGGTTGGTAGTAACACCATCCAGCACACCAAGATCGTGCGCTTCTTTAATTTGGGCAAGGTTTGCTGTATCGATAAAAAATTTCATAGTTCGGTTTTTTTTTGAGCAACAAATTAAAGGAATTTTGAGATGGGGTTATTAAAGAGTTATTCACGGTTTGCGAAGGAATACGGTGCTAAACTCAAAGTAAAAGCCTGTAGGGGGATTAATTTCGCAATAAAAGTATTTTCTGTACGTTTAAATACGTATAATGAAAAGTCACTTTATTACTATAACTATCTTGTTTTTATTTTGCTTGCGCCCTTATAATTCGCAGGGAATTTCTTTTAAAAATGACAGCACAAAAAAGAAAATTGGTTTGGTTGTAAAGGCAGATCTTTTACTTCCTGCAATCGGAATTTATTATAAACAAGTAGAATACGCCTTTACAGCAGAAAAATTTTTTGGAAAGCACAGCAGCTTTCAATTCACTTATTTAGATGGCTGGCAAAATACAAGGCGAAACTTTTCCAGCGGAGGAAGGTTTACCCACTATTGGCGAGAGATCATTTTTATCCCTGAGTATAAATTCTTTTTATCAAAAAAAAAACTGCACTCAGGTTATTATGTCGGAGCCTTTGCATGGTTCGATTACCTTCATTCCAACACTATTCATTCCCTTCCATGGGAATACTCAGCGAATGACACAAGGAAAACACGCATAGGAGGAGGGATTGTCAATGGTTTTCAGTTTTATCTTTTCAATCACCTTACGTTTGACATTATAGCAGGTGCCGGATACTTACAAACCGTGAAAATCAAGGTTGTTGAGGAAAATTTTACCATTGTGGGTTCTTCTCCAGAAACCTATTTTTTCCCTCGCCTTGCAGTAAACCTGGGTTATAAATTTTAAAGGAATTTCATTAACTCAATTTCAGCTGCTTTATCAACCCGATCTTCAATTAATTTAATAAAACCTAAAATTTTGCCCCTATCTTTGCTGCAAGATTAATCTTATGCGCATAATAGAAACCATTCCACATCCTTCCATTACCATCTCCATTTTCCAAATGAACGATAAATACATCGTAAAATTTGAAGCCGGCCCCATGGAACAGGCCTTTAAATTTAAAAGCGAAGATGTGGGTGGATTAGATGGAGTTAAAAAGAAAATTGACAAAGAATTTATTGACGAAGTGTTTAATCGCTTTATGGAAATGAAAAAACAATTATCAAAAACATTAAGCAACTAAAAATTTGAGCTCTGATGCCTTTAGGAAAGGCGAAATGAATGTAATTTCTCTATGAATCCTTTCAAGAAAAAACTAAAAATATTTATACTGGGTCCGGCCTACCCTCTTCGCGGAGGCCTACGCGGCG
>JACMLS010000351.1 GCA_014379485.1 Bacteroidia bacterium
AAACAATAACAAACAACGCTGACCCTTTTGAATTTAAAGTTAACACAGGCACCCCTGTTAACACAGTAGTTACTTTTACCTGTACAGTAACAGATGGAGCGTACACAAACACTTTTATATTCCAGGCAACTGTAAACGTTGATTATATTAATATTACTACAAATGATCTTTGGACAACTGCAACAAGCAAAGGAAAGATCGGATGGAATGATGATGGTGGTTCTGTTGGTTTAGGTTTTACTTACAACAACGTAAATTATTCTGCAGAAGGCGGATTTTTGGTTGGAAAATCAGGCACCCAGGTTTCTGATTGTGTGCGCGATGCCACAACACCAGCAGCAGATTTTACGCCTGTAAATTATATTACAGAAACAGTTCCCTCAGTATTTTCTGAATTTGACCTGAGCGGAAAATTCAACGATGCGCCTGCTTCTCCTACCATGAATTTACTGATTACACATAAAGAGTATTCATGGTCAACAGCAGGTAACCGTAAATATGTAATATTTGAATACCTGATTAAAAATAACGGAAGCACCGCACATAACAATTTATACGGAGGTATTTTTGAAGATTTTGATATTGACGGAACAACTTTTGCACAGAACATGGGCAATTACGATGCCGCCAATAAAATGGGATATATATACCAGCCAGGAAGTATTTATTGCGGAGTTAAATTATTAACTGCTACAGCGCCTCCAAATTGTTACCTGCTGGATAATACTGCAGGCGGTGGCGGCGGAGTAGATGCCAACACCGGTGGTTTTGTAACAGCAGAAAAATACACCGCGCTTTCTACGCAAAGATTAACTGCGGGCCCTGCAGATGAAATGCTTGTAATGAGCAGCGGACCTTTTTCAGTTGCTGCCGGCGATACTGCAAAAATTGCTTTTGCATTAATTGTTGGAGACGATCTTGCAGATCTGCAAACAAGCGCTGTAAACGCACAAATTATGTACGATGGGTTTTTAACCCTAAGCTCAAATGAAAGCATGCCTCAGAATTCTTTAAGCGTTTATCCTAACCCTGCGCAGAATATGCTTTCAGTAGATTTTGGAAGCAATGTGCAAAATGGAATTGTAGCAGTTTATAATTCGCTCGGGCAAGAGGTAATGAACGTTAAAGTTACCGGTACAAAAACAACATTGAGTACTGATAAATTACCAAACGGCAATTATTTCTGTAAGTTAATTTCTGATAACAAAACTTCTGTAAAGAAATTTGTAGTTCAGAAATAGGCCTAGATTTTTGATTTGAGAAAACCCCCTTTCAATTAATTTTTGGAAGGGGTTTTTTATTGCCAGCATACTAAACTGAGTTTGCGCACGTTTTAGCTCTATGATAAGAAGGAGCACCGTACTTTTATCAGTTGCAAGCCTGCTAATTTTTCTCCCTAACTGTACAATGCAGAAGCGTCTGTACAGACAAGGTTTTTATACAGAAAGCAAAAGCAGAACCAAACGGGAAAAATCTCTTGCCTCAGAAAAAAAACCGGCCGGAAATAATTCACTAACAAATTGCCCGAATGAAATATTTGTTGCAAATAAAAGTAATGAACTTCATTACGACGGTCCCGTAAGTAGAACCTCAAACCGATCTCCGGCTACGCAGATTAATTGCAATAAACAAATCTTTTTCAACAATAAAAACCAAAACACAAATGGCGCAGCAACAAGTTATAGCTCGCACAAAAAATCTTTTATAATTCCACGCATACCAGAGGAAATTGATTTTGAAAAAGAAAGAAGAATCAGGAGTGATGCAAGAGTTGGTTTATTTTTCAGTCTGCTGGCATGGGCTTGTGGTTTATTAGGTGCGCTTATTATTATGTTTATTGGAG
This sequence comes from Bacteroidia bacterium, assembly GCA_014379485.1. Lineage (GTDB taxonomy): Bacteria > Bacteroidota > Bacteroidia > B-17B0 > Aurantibacillaceae > AM-1111. The sequence continues at coordinate 1,844 of JACMLS010000351.1, forward strand.
GAAGAGGGCTTGTGATACTTGTGCTGGGAATACTATTTGCGTTGCTAGGAATTATTTTTTCTGCATCTTCAATTAAATTGAACAATAATTTCCCATTCAAAGTCATCGGCTCGTGGCTGGCGGAATTAGGGCTGGTAATGGGAATTATGTTTTTTGTTTTATTTATTGGAATTACTTACCTTTCCTTATCAGGATTTCTTTTTTAAATAAGCATTAGATACGTTTTATGATAAATGCCAGATTCAGAATTTTTGCAGGAGTTTTTTTTGGTTTTGTAATAGTTGTTTTTTTTCAATCTTGTGATGTGCATAAACGTTTGTACCGGGACGGGTTTTTTGTGTCAGGAAAAAGTAAAAAGGTAAAACTTCAACGATCAGAACGTATAAACACAAATGCTGCTTTTGAGTCGGCACAAGAGAACATTGTTTCAGAAAGAATTCCTGAAAAAAATTCTGCAGAAAAAATAATTTTACAGCACAAAGTAAAATCCCAAAAGCAAATTGTAAGTCAGAAACCTTCAAAGATCAAATCAAGGTCTCCCGAACACTTTGTTGTAAGAAAAAAAGAAGGTTTCGAAAAAATAAAATACCCGCTTGTAATTCCCGAAGAAATTGATTTTAAAGAAGAGCAGAAGATCAAGACCAAATCGCTGGCATCTTTTATACTGGCAATTGCAGCATTTGTATTAACACCCTTGTCTTTCATTATAGGCGCTTACGGATTACTTTTTTTTGTTGGCATTGCCTGCGCTGTTCTTGCAATAATTTTTGGTGCACAGGCTGTTAGAAGAAAGAAAAAATATCCTTTACCTGTAGCCGGCTCTGCATTTGGAAAAATTGGTCTTGTATTAGGGATCGTTTATTTTGGACTGCTTACCTTAGTCTTGATTGGATTAATAGTGCTTCTCGCCGCATTCGGTTTTTAGTTTTACAGGAAACAGAATTTTTGCTTTCAACGGTTCAAAACCTGTTCATTTATTTTTAACACAAAACTGGTTTTTCCCGCAGTATTAATCAGTACATTTACAGAAGCTTTAGGGGTGTTGTACAAATAGTGCGACTGAGATAAAACCCTCAGACCTGATCAGGATAATGCCTGCGAAGGAAAAAGTGCAGAAGCAAAACAAAAAACGTTCGCTTTAGCATTAAGATTGAAGAAATTTATTTCTGAGATTTTATCTGATGATCCTCTAAGCTGCCAGAGGATTTTTTTATGCAATTAACTGTAAACGGAAGTAAAAGAGATATCGGCTCAGAAACTATTTCTGTGTCAGATCTTTTGAGATCAGAAGCTGTTTTAAAAACGGAAGGTATAGCGGTTGCTGTAAATCAAAACGTAATTCCCAAAACAGAATGGGAGCAAACTTTTTTAAAAGAAAATGACACACTACTAATAATCAAAGCTACTCAAGGTGGGTAAGCTTTCATTCAACAATCAACTGATAACTGACAACAAATAACTCACTCATGAAAAAAGAAAAATTACCTGTGCAGCAGGAAGTAATAACAAGAGGAGCTTTGACCGGCTCCGAAAAAATATTTGTGAATGGAAAAATTCACAATATAAAAGTGGCTATGCGCGAAATTGCGCTTACAGACACTGTTATTAAAACAGAAAAAATTTCGCGCTACGAAAAAAATGAATCCGTAACTGTTTACGATACAAGCGGACCTTTTACTGATGATTCCATTAGCATTGATATTGCAGAAGGCCTTCCAAAACTAAGAGAAAGCTGGATCGTTGACAGAAACGATGTGGAAGAACTTACAGAAAACTCTTCGCTTTATGCTAATGAGCGTTTGCATAATGCAGAAGCAAGCGAGATTCGTTTTCCGAATATTCCCAAACCAAAAAAAGCGAAAGCAGGCTGCAACGTTTCGCAAATGCATTATGCGAAAAAAGGAATGATTACACCTGAAATGGAATACATTGCCATTCGCGAAAATCAGCGTATGGAAGAATTGTACAATCCAAAAAATAATTTGTGGAAACAGCATAAAGGAAATAATTTCGGAGCACACTCACACAAAACTTTTATCACCGCAGAATTTGTACGCGATGAAGTTGCGAGAGGTCGCGCCATTATTCCTGCCAACATCAATCACCCTGAAAGTGAGCCGATGATAATAGGAAGAAATTTTCTTACAAAAATAAACACCAATATCGGCAACTCAGCAGTTACTTCAAGTATTGCAGAAGAAGTTGAAAAAGCTGTCTGGAGTTTTCGCTGGGGCGGAGATACGATTATGGATCTTTCAACCGGAAAAAATATTCACGAAACGCGTGAGTGGATCTTAAGAAATTCGCCTGTGCCTGTAGGAACAGTTCCTATTTACCAGGCATTAGAAAAAGTAAACGGAAAAGCAGAAGATCTTACCTGGGAAATTTTTCGTGATACCTTAATTGAACAGGCAGAACAAGGTGTTGATTATTTTACCATTCACGCCGGCGTTTTATTGCGTTATATTCCGCTCACAGCAAAAAGAATTACCGGAATTGTTTCGCGCGGCGGAAGCATCATGGCAAAATGGTGTCTCGCGCATCACAAAGAGAATTTTCTCTACACTCATTTCGAAGATATTTGCGAAATAATGAAAGCTTACGATGTAAGTTTTTCATTGGGAGACGGATTGCGCCCGGGTTGTCTTGCTGATGCAAACGACGAAGCGCAGTTTGGGGAATTGGAAACATTGGGAGAATTAACTGACATTGCATGGAAGCATGATGTACAGGTAATGATTGAAGGACCGGGCCACGTTCCTATGCACATGATCAAAGAAAATATGGATAAGCAATTGGCGCTTTGTAAAGAAGCACCGTTCTATACACTTGGTCCTTTAACAACAGATATTGCTCCTGGTTACGATCACATCACTTCTGCAATAGGCGCAGCAATGATCGGTTGGTTCGGAACTGCTATGTTGTGTTATGTTACTCCAAAAGAACATTTAGGATTACCGAATAAAAAAGATGTAAAGGATGGAATCATTGCTTATAAAATTGCAGCGCATGCAGCAGATCTTGCAAAGGGACATCCGGGCGCTCAGTACAGAGACAATGCCTTGAGTAAAGCACGTTTTGAATTCCGTTGGGAAGATCAGTTTAATTTGTCGCTCGACCCTGATACCGCAAGAGAGTTCCATGATGAAACATTACCTGCAGAAGGCGCAAAGACTGCACATTTCTGTTCGATGTGCGGACCACATTTCTGTTCTATGAAAATTACAGAAGATGTTAGAAAATATGCAGAAGAAATCGGAAT
>JACMLS010000352.1 GCA_014379485.1 Bacteroidia bacterium
ATGAAGATTTATACGATTACTATAGAGCCACGAGTATGTTACCAGAAAAATTTACCTATAAACTTATTTCAAAAAATTCATTTTCAATATAACATTGGTTAAGAAAGTATTTCTGCCTTATATTGGCTTCGTCCTCTCCTTTCCCCTCACCAATCTCTTCAAAAAGTCCGGCAACTGCCGCTTCGCTAAATAGAGTTTGCCAACAGCTCTTCGTTCTGGTGCGATATTTTTTTTTAAAATGCTATTATTTTTAATTTAATATCCGCACAATTGCTAAGATTAAACTTTGTTATCCGTTAGTGTGCTAAAATCAAAAACTTAACGATAAATAAATTGGGTTACAGAAAAAACCAGGATATATTTGAAGCAGTAAACCATCCATCACTATTTCTGCCTGAAAACAAAAGTAGTGATGGATTTTTTATTTATAACTATTGCTGATTATAAAATTCATGAGTGGCTATAAGTAAAAAATAAATTTCTATTGCAAATTTAAACCGAAGATGAAAAAATTGAGAGCAATACAGACCTGGCGGACAAAGAGATTATGATAATTTATTAATGAAAGGTTTTTGATTTTAAAATTGTTTTTAAATGAGTGACCAGGATAAAAACACAACACAGTCTGCAAAAATCTCTGTTCAGGAAATTTCACTTCCAAAAGGTGGAGGTTCAATTAAGGGGATGGGTGATTCGTTTCAGCCAAATTCTTTTTCCGGAACAGGAAGTTATTCAATACCAATTCCTGTTACACAAGCCCGGGGATTGGAGCCACAACTGTCACTAAATTACAATTCAGGCTCTGGTAACAGTGAGTTTGGTTTAGGGTTTTCTCTTTCACTACCAAGAGTAAGAGTAAGAACAGATAAAGGTACGCCTGAATACCAGGGCAAAAATCTGTTTATACTAGACGGTGCTGGTGAGCTTACACAAACATCAACAACCAATGCGCCAAACGGAGTTGTAATATATGCCTACGCTCCCCGTGTTGAAGGACTCTTTTCTAAAATTGAACAGTACATTGATAAATCTTCGGGAAACTCTTATTGGAAAGTGGTTTCAAAAAACAACATTACAAGTTTATACGGCTCCACTACTCTTTCTCAGGTTGCAAACCCAACCAATGTAAATCAGATATTTCAATGGCTTATTGCAGAAACACAAGACGCCAAAGGAAATAAAATAATGTATGAATATGCAGCAGAAAATAATGACAATGTTCCTGATACAATATTTGAAGTAAACAGGGTGTTCACTGCAAACCGTTACCTCACCTCTGCAAAGTATGGAAATTATTTTGATACTGCAGGCACAGAGCAATTTGGTTTTGAACTTGTGTTTGATTATGGCGAATACGATCTTAGAAATCTAAACCAGCCAGGATGCGATCCCTATAAAAAAACAAAGAGCTGGGATTGCCGGCCAGATCCTTTTTCTTCTTATACAAGTGGTTTTGAAATTCGCACCTACCGCTTATGCAAAAATGTTTTACTGTTTCATTATTTTAAAAACGAACTGGGAGATCTACACTGCCTTAATAAAACCTTATCTCTTTCATACAACAACTTGCAAAAATATGGTGAACACACTGTTGAATCTATATCGTTACTCATTAACGCAACAATAAACGGTTACAGAAAAAAAACAGACGGAAGCTATAACAAACAAAGCATGCCTTCTGTTCAGCTAAACTATTCTGCTTTTAACCCGCCTCAAACACCTTTGTTCAGTACACTAAAGGTAAATAACAATACACTTCCTGGCTTTCTCGATACTTCTGAGTTTTTGCCTGTTGATTTGAATGGAGATGGCCTGCCGGGTTTTCTTTATGCAAACAACAACTCAACATTGTACTTTGAACCAACTGGTAACGGAGAATACGCAGCGGCAAATGAACTGAATCTGTTTCCGATAGACAAAAACATAAGTGATGGCGCTGCTTCGCTTGTTGACATTGATGGGAATGGAGAACTAGAGCTAATGGTTAACAGTTCAGAAAGGGCGGGTTACTACCAGTTTAGTAACACAGATGGATGGAAAAATTTTATGGCCTTTGATTCTTTTCCTCAGGGACTCAATCAATCTATTGAAATGACTGACCTTGACGGCAATGGTAAAACTGATATGTTTTTGGCAGAAGAAAACGATTTGCTTTGTTTTTACTCAAAAGGAAAACTTGGTTACACACCGGGTGCACGTACACAAAGAGCCTTAGACTTTCCATTAAATAATGCGGGGTATGCAGGCTCATTGGTAAGTTTTGCAAATATTTTTGGCGATGGGCTTTCGCACAGAGTTAAAATAACGAACGGATCGTTAGAGTGCTGGCCTAATTTAGGTTATGGAAAATTCGGAGAGAAAATTTCTTTTGCAAACGCTCCACGTTTTAGCGGAACGTTTGATTGTGCACGTTTATTTTTTGCAGATGTAGATGGCTCAGGCACTGCAGATGTTGTTTATGTGTATGCTGACAGAGCAGATATTTTCATCAACCAAAACGGAAATTCATTTTCAGATCCGGTGAGCATAATTTTTCCGGAAGAGTTTAGTAATACAGATAGAATAAGTTTTGCTGACCTGCTTGGCAACGGAACAAGCTGTCTTGTTTTCAGTAAGCTCACTACTACCCCACCCAATCACTATTACTACAACTTTGTAGGAGAAACAATTCTACAGAACAGAGAAGTGCAAAAAGTAATGAAGCCATATCTTTTGAATGAGATCAGTAATAATATTGGATTGGTTACACAAATAAGTTATTGCAGCTCAACAAAATTTGCAGTAGAAGACCGCCTTGCAGGACGTCCATGGTGTACAAAATTACGGTTTCCGGTACAAGTAGTAGAAGAAACTACCACTTACGACCTTGTGTCAGCAACAAAATTTACAAGTAAATATAAATATCATGATGGCTATTATGATCCGATTGAGCGGCAATTCAAAGGATTTGGTTTTGTAGAATCATGGGACACTGAAACCTATGAGCAATTTGCAGCAAGTTCTACAAATTCCGATTTTCCGCTAACTCGTTTAAACCAGGAATTATTTGTGCCACCCGTTTATACAAAAACATGGTATTATACAGGAGCATATCTTGAATATGAATCGTTGCTAAAACAATACAATGCAGAATTTTATAATGGCGATACAGAGGCATATAATTTTCCTGACAATGTTTTTGATCCTGCAATCTATTTAGCCGATGAAGAAATTTTCAGACAGGCTTATGTTGCATTAAGCGGAAACACAATCCGTACAGAAGTTTATGCAGATGATCAGTTGCCCCGGTCTTCAAATCCTTTTACCGTTACCACCTCTAACTATAAAATTAATTTACTGTTAAACCCGGGAGGTGATAATGCAGCAGTGTTTTTGGTAAGTCCAAATGAAAGTATTTCGTACAACTATGAAAGAAATCCGGCTGACCCGCAGGTAAGCCAGCAGTTTGTTCTGGACACAGATCTTTTGTGCGGCCAACCAAAAAAATCATGCACCGTTTTTTTGCCCCGACGCTCTGTTAGCGGGCCTGGTATTACAGTTTATCCGGATCAACTTTCTCTTAAAGCAACTGCGGCTACCAGCGCATACATAAATACAGACGATAATCTTGCGTACAGGTACCGGGGCGTTTTGTGTAACAACCAGGATTTTGAAATAACCGGACTCACACTTGCGCCAGGTAAAATGTATTTTTCTTTTGACGATATAAAAACACAAACAGACATTGCATTTCTGCACCTCGTGCCATATTTGGGAAATTCTTCTTTTAATGGCCCTCAAATACATCAGTTAAGCCTTAGCAATATTTATTTCTGGAATGATGATCAGACAGCAGAACTTTCCTGCGGTTCTATAGGACAAAGGGCATTGCTTAGTCACACAGAACAAGCTGCATTTACAACTGATAATATCAACACAGTGTTTGGTACGAGAATTACAGACGACATAATTACAGAGCAAGCCGGATATATTTTGGATCCGGCTTCCGGTTACTGGTTTAACAAAGGCCTGGTGCAATATTATTTTTCCGATCCATATAGTTTTTACGTAACCAGTTATACTGAAAATTCATTTGCCGCATTAACATCATCTCTACGTAGTAAAACAACTGCGCAGTTTGACTCTTATTATTTAAATATTTTAATAATTGCACAGTTTATTAATGATACGCTTACAAATGTTTCTACAGCTTCAATAGATTACCAGGTAAACAAGCCTTTTCAGCTTATAGATTTAAACAATAATGTAAGCCAGGTCCTTTTTGACAGTCTTGGCCAGGTAATAGTTTCTACTTTATTTGGCAAAGAAAACGCAGTTGCAATTGGCGGAATGCGCTTATACGAATATGAACAGCAAGCTGCTGAGTATATAGAAAGAGAAACCACATCTACAGGCCAACCAATAACTTTCGATGATGTAATTGCCAACCCGGAATATTATTTACAAGGAGCGGCAAGTTA
>JACMLS010000353.1 GCA_014379485.1 Bacteroidia bacterium
ACTGAAAAACGCCGTGCGGGTATTCTCTTTCACCTTGCCATGAGCCGCATTTTTGAACCCGGGCAAGAGAAATCTGCAACAGACTGGCTCGCAAAAAACGGGCTTTGTAAAGACGAAGAAGCAGAAGGCATTTGTAAAAAAATCACCTCACTTTTTAAACAAAAAGAATTTTCTGATTTTTTTCTTCAACAAAATTTTTCTCTCAACGAACCCGAAATTATTGGGCAAGATGGTAAGACCAATCGTCCTGACAGAGTTGTTTTCTTTCCGGAGCATACAAGCATTATAGATTATAAAACCGGGGTTGAAAAGGATGATTACGAAGACCAGCTCACAAAATACCAGAACTCAATTAAAAATCTCGGTTACTCTTCAATAAAAAAATACATTGTTTATGTAGACGAAGAGAGAATAGAAGAACTCGCCTGACCTTAGCGGTCTCACTCGCCCTTTTCCCTTTCACTCGTCCCCCGTCCCTTCCTGTTGCCGTTCAGTCTCCGGTAAAACATTCCATCACATAAGTATTTCCGGTTTGTTTAATATTAGTAATTTCGGGCTCAGTAATTTTAAAATATAACAATGAAGAACATTTTTTTTCTTTCGCTCTTTTTTTCTGCCGGTTTAATTGCGCAGAATAATTACACCATTGGAATAGATCTTAATTCTATGGACAGAAGCGTAAATCCTAAAGACGACCTGGTGCGTTTTGCAAACGGGAAATGGCTTGATAAAACAACAATACCCGCAACTGAATTTGCCTGGGGCAGTTTTTCTGAAATTAAAGAACGCAACGAAACAAATCTCAGAAATATTATTCTTGAAGTAGCTGCAGATAAAAAAGCTTTGCCTGCTACCGACAGAAAAAAATTGCAGGATTTTTATTTATCAGCAATGGATTCTGTAAAGCTGAATAAAGATGAACTGAAAAACCTGAAGGGCGAGATGACCGCTATAGACGCGATCAAAACAAAAGCTGAATTGTTTAAATTAGTTGCGCGCCTGCATAAAACAGGTGTTAACTGTTTTTTCAACTTTGCAATAATGGCAGATTTTAAGAACAGTAATTTAAACAGGTTTTATTTAGGGCAAACTGCCTTAGGACTTCCTTCGCGCGATTTTTATTTGTCAGAAAATTATGAGCAGATCCGTACTATGTATACTGATCATATGAAACGTACTTTTCGTTTAATGAAATTCTACCCTGAATCTGCAGATGCTTATGCAGGCAGAGCTTATTATGTAGAAAAATTATTGGCAAAAGGTTGTATGAACCAGGTAGAGATGCGCGACGTTCAGAAACAATATAATAAAATGAGCGTGAGCGATCTTAAAAAGATAGCGCCCTCAGTAAATATCACCTCTTATTTTGCAGGATTAGGAATTAAAGCGGCAGACACGCTCATTATAACACAACCTGAATTTTTCAAAAATCTTTCTAAGATGATTGATTCTGTTTCAATAGCAGACTGGAAACTTTATTTTAAATGGGAACTTGTGCATGAGATGCAACCTTATTTGTCTGACGATATGGTGAAAGAGAATTTTTCTTTTTACGGAAAAGTTTTATCGGGCACAACAGAAATGAAACCACGCTGGAAATTTGCACTTGCTTCAACAGATGCCGCATTAGGAGATGCACTCGGTAAAATATTTGTGGAAAAACATTTTAGCGCAGAAGCAAAGAAAAGAGTGAATACAATGGTAGATAATTTAATTGCAGCATTTAAAGAAAGAGTAAAATCAAGACCCTGGATGAGTGAGTCTACCAAAACAGCAGCAATGGTTAAGCTCGATAAAATTTACCGTAAACTTGGCTTTCCTGACACATGGGAAGATTACAGTAAGATGGATATCAAGCCAGACGCCTTTGTTTTAAATATGATCCGCGTAAATAAATGGAGGATGATGAAAATGCTGGAGAAAATTGGCAAGCCTGTTGACAAAACAAAATGGGGTATGTCTCCGCCAACAGTAAACGCTTATTATAACCCAAGTACAAATGAAATTGCTTTTCCGGCAGGAATCATGCAACCACCGTTTTTTGATCCGGCTGCTGATGATGCATTTAATTATGGAATGATGGGTGCCGTAATTGGCCATGAACTTTCTCACGGATTTGATGACCAGGGTTCTCAGTTTGATGCCGAAGGAAATTTTATTACCTGGTGGGCAAAAGAAGATGTAGAAAAGTTTAAAGGTCTCACTAAAGGATTGGTAAGTCAGTTCAGCAATTATATTGCGGTGGATACTTTTCACGTAAATGGAAATTTAACTTTAGGAGAAAACATTGCTGATCTTGGCGGATTAACAATGGCCTATTACGCTTACAAAAAATCGTTGAACGGAAAAGCATCTGATGTACGCGAAGGATTTACAGGCGAACAACGTTTTTTTATTTCGTGGGCACAAGGCTGGAAAGTTAAAATGCGTGATGAGTTTATGAAGCAATTGGTGGCAACAAATCCACACTCGCCAGGCTATTTCCGCGCACTCGGCCCGCCAAGCAATATGCAGGAATTCTACGATGCATTTGGAATAAAAGAAGGAGATAAAATGTTCAGAGAAAAAAATGTAAGAGTAGAGATCTGGTAGAAGGAGGTAATAGGGGATAGGCAATAGTGAATAGGGGAAATAAATTACTAATCCCAATTACCCAATTACCCAATTACCCAATTACCCAATTACCCAATTACCCAATTACCCAATTACATTTTTTACACACCAGAACTTTCTAAACTTTCAAATTCCAGACTTTTAAACTAACAAATTGAAACCAGAAACCAACCAGCCGGAAACCGAAAACCGAAAACCTTCTTTCGACGATATTTACATGGATCTTGCGCGCAACCTTGCCCGTCGTTCGCATTGTGTGCGTGCCCAGGTAGGCTCTGTGCTCACAAAAGACACACGCATTGTTTCATTAGGTTACAACGGTCCGCCAGCCGGTACGCACAATTGCGACATTGAATGGGCAGGTGTCGGTTGCCCTAAAGACAGCAAAGGCAGTTGTTCGCTTGCGTTACACGCAGAGCAAAATGCAATTCTTTACGCTTCAAAAAACAATGTTTCTATAGAAGGCGCAACTTTATACGTAACCCTTTCTCCCTGCATTTCCTGTGCAAGGGTAATTTATACTATGGGAATAAAAAAAGTCCTTTACCTCGATTCTTATGCCGAATTCAAAGGGCTGTCAATTGACGAGGGTGTTGAATTCCTTCGTAAATTTGGCGTGGAAGTTGTACGATATTTTATTAAGGAGAAGTAGTTCAAAAAAATAAGGGAATAGGGGACAGGCAATAGGGGATAGTAACTATTTTTGAACAAATGACTTATAACCAATAACAGAACTTCCCTACAACTATTAACTTACAACTCATAACCAATACCTAAATTGAAAATTTTCTTCAAATATATATTTTTCATCTTTTTCATTTTTTCCGCGCACACAGTTTTTTCTCAGGAAAAAAAAGAAGGAGGCGATCAGAAAAAAGAAGGAACTAGTGTTTCGAAAAAAAAAGAAAGGGCAAAAGAAAGGGCAAAACGCCGTGCCGAAAAAAAGAAATGGAAAGAAGCCAGGCGAAACAAACGCATGGACGAAAAAAAAGTTAAAGCCCACCACAAACGCATTCAAACCAAAGACGTTCAGAAAAGAATGAAAAAGTCCAAAAAGAAATCGCAGCGTTTACACGACAACAAGCGCGAATTCTTCTTAAAGCGTTGGTTCCGTAAAAAGTAGTTTGTATCTGTTGCGTTAGAGACCATCTGTTTAAAAAACAAATTTCTGGTTGCGTAGCGATCATCTAACAGTTAAGAACAAAAGCAGTATTTTTTTTGGTCGCGTAGCGAATACCTTTTTTCGGGAATAAATCTTAGCAGTTATACAATTTTTACTGCCAGATATTCATCTCCGGATTATTTTTCCTTTACTCTTCCTACTTTTATTCTATGAAAGCATTCATAAAAGTAATTGCGGCACTATTTTTTTCTCTTTCGCTTTCCTCTCAGAACGAAGCTATGAGAATTACTGTTTTAGACGATGTAACAAAAGAGGGAATTCCTTTTGCTAATGTTTTAGTAACCAGAAACGGAATAGATGCAGGAGCAGGAGCAACAGATTTTGATGGAAAAGTTCAGATAAAAAATATTACTCCCGGTTTTTACGATGTAAAAGTTACTTATGTAAATTACCAGCCTCAATTGCTTTCTGGTGTAAGGGTTGATTCTGCAAAGGTTGTGAGTTTTGAAATCAATATGAAAAACAGTTCCATAATGCTTGATGAATTAACAGTTATTAGTTACAGAGTTCCTATGATTGACCCCGACGAGCCTTCTGAGAAAAAAAGAAAATGGTGGAAATTTTTCAGCAGAAGAAAATAAAAATGAATACGGAGCGATTACAATTTATTCTTAAGGAAGATTAAATTTCAGTTTGTTGTTAGTCGTTGTTCGTTCTCTTGAACGTTCCGGGGTTGTTAAGGTTTTACGAATCATCAAAGACAAACGAACAAACAAATCAACGAACAACGACTAACGTTTAACGCCCGCACAATTTTCTTACCGCAGCAGCCGCTTCGGGATAACCGAGTTGATCAGCCTTTATAAAATCTTCACAAGGATTTTCTTTCATGCGATATTTTCCAATGGCGCGTAAATAGTAGGCTTTTGCATAATCGGGTTTAATTTCTACCGCGCTGTTAAGATCAGTAATTGATTCCTGAATGCGGTTTAGTTTTCCTAATGCCATGGCCCTGTTTAAAAAATAAAGCGCTTCTGTTGGACTTAACTGAATAGCTGTATTATAATCTGCTAGCGATTCTTCTATCCGGCCAGCTTCGTCTTTGCAAAGGGCGCGCTGGAACCAGGCTTTAGCAAGTGCGGGTTTTTCTTTAATTACAAGATCAAGGTCGTTAATTGCTTTTGTGTATTGCTTTGTTTCTGTAAGCAATATGGCCCTTGCAAATAAAGCTTTGTAATAAGGTGTTATTTCAATGCAAAGGCTGAAAGAATTATAGGCTTCTTCTTTTTTTCCTTCCTTTAAAAAAGTAGCGCCTTCATTGAAATACACTTCATAATACTTTGGGTTTTTTTTTAATTGCTTTGTTGAAATAAGAATGCGCTTTTTCAAAATCGTTTATGCGCATATACTCAGCACCTAAACTGCTCATAACAGGGTATGCATCAGGAAATTTTTTTAAAATATCTCCATAAAGAGTAAAGCTGTCTTTCCAGGTTTGATTTCTTTTAAAACATAAAAACGAAAAGATCACAATTACAAGGCCAGCAAAAGTGCTTTTTATAATGCTATTGCTTTTACTTTTCTTTGGTGTTTTTTTTGCTGCAGTTTTTGAAGCAATAGGTTCTGCCTGCAAAAATCTGTCAATTAGCAAAGCAAAAAACAATATAATTCCTAAACATCCAAGGTAATTATATCGTTCTGCTACAAGCACCTCGCCAAATGGAACAAATTGCAAAACAAAAACAATGTTGAAACCAAAGAAAAGCAGTGCGCCGGTTTCTCGTTTCAATTTTTTTCTGAAAAGTAAAAACATTCCCACAAAAAAAACAAGCACAAAAACAAAACAAAGAATCTGCGCAATTCCGGTTTTTTCAGGAAAAGGATAATAGGAGGAAAGTGAAACAGGGATAAGAATTTTATACAGGTAAATGCAAAAGGCATAAGACCCGTTAAGAATTTTTGTAAAGAAATCAAAGTTGTGAGCCTCATTTAAAAACCCGTCTTTTTTCTGAAGGAAAATTGTTAGAATTCCCGTTCCAATGGAAAGAGCAAAAAACGGAATTTTCTCTAAAATATTTTGCTTTGAAAATTTTTCTCCCCGCATTACATCATAAGCAATAAGGCACAAAGGAAATGCCACAGCAGTTCCCTTAGATAAAAGCGAAAGACAAAATAACAAAAGAGCAAATAAATAAAATTTTGTTTTCTTTTTTTCTTTGAAATTAAAATAAGCAAGCGAAGCAAGTAAAAAGAAAAATACATACACCAGGTTTTTTCTTTCCGCAATCCACATTACACTTTCTGCCTGCACCGGATGAACTAAAAAAATTAAAGCAGACACAAAAGCAATTTCTTGTTTGCCGGTAATTTTTTTTATCAGAAGTAAAACCAATATCCCATTAAGAAAATGAAAGACAAGGTTGTTGAAGTGATACCAGAAAGGTTCCTCGCCGCCCATTTTAAAATCCAACATATAAGTCAGCATGCTTACCGGTTGATAATTTCCGAGGTACGATCTCGAAAAAATAGTTTTCAGGTGCTCTACTGTAAACCCTTTAATATCCGCATTCTCAGTAACGTATTCATGATCATCCCACGGTAGAAAACCCGATTTAAACGCCGGAGAATAAATTAAAAACACCGCAAGCCCCAGCAGCAAAAAAGCAAACCACTTATTTTCAAACAGAATTTTTTTCATCATTAATTGTTTTCTTGTTGTCCTGCCGCAATTTCCATCGTCCATCGTCCCTCTCACTCGCCCCTTTCCCTCGTTCTTCGTCCCTCACCCCCATTTATTTCTCAAACCATACCACTTGTCAAAAATAAGCCTGCAATAATACATATTGTATTGCTTTGCCTTTCTTTTCTCCCGATACTTGTTAACAGAAGCTAAATTTTTCGGCTTTCGGTCTGTTTTAAGATCATCTGAAGCAGATTTATATTTTGTAGTTCACCACTAGAATTTACAAAATTTTCCCGCAGTTTAATGCTTACGCCAATTTATTTTGGCGAGAAAAGAAACATGTTCTGACCCGTTTCAGACCTTAATTCTTTTACCTTTTTTTTCCATCTGTCAGTTTTTGAAAAGATAAAAAATCTTTAATGATCTGTTATTGCCCTAAAAATGATAAGTGCCGGTTTGTTGCCGGAAAAAATTTAAAAATAGAAATCATGAAGAAAATTAAACTACTGCTAACCTTTTTACTGATGGGAGCAGCAATTCCCGGGTTTTCAAAAGAGATTCCCGGTTTTTCTCATAAAACAGCCGTAAGCTCAACGCAAGAGAATGTTGAAAAAGTTTTATCGGTTTGCTCTGTTCCGTCAAGCAGCGCGCAATTAGACATTAACAACGTGCGCACTGTTATTTATACCGGGGGCGATATGTGGTGGGATCTGAATTCAAACGCATCTTACCGAATTCCTAAAGACGGAAACGCAACCTCTTTATTTGCAGGTTCACTTTGGCTGGGCGGTATTGATGGTGGCGGACAATTAAAAGTGGCGGCAATGACCTATCGACAGAACGGAGTTGATTTTTGGCCGGGTCCCTTAGATACTTTTGACGTATCTGTTGACCAGGCAGTGTGTAATAAATACGATCAGATTTTTCAGATAAGCAGGGCAGAAGTAGATGCTTTTGTAAATGAAAATATTCCTTCTTCAAATATTACCAACTGGCCCGGTAACGGAGATTTTTCTTCTGCGGGCAGGCAAGGAAAATATCTGGCCCCTTTTCATGATGAATCTGGAGACGGAATTTATGATCCCGCCGACGGAGATTATCCTGATTTCGATTTAAACACCGATGGAAAAGATGAAACAACCGGAAAATGTAAACACAAATTATATGGCGATAAAGCATTGTGGTGGGTATTTAATGATAAAGGTGACATTCATTCAGAAACAGGGGGCATGGCAATGGGTGTAGAAATAAGAGCCCAGGCTTTTGCTTTTAAAACAGATAACGAAATTAACGATATGACTTTTTATAATTACGAAATCATTAACCGTTCTTCTTACACATTAGGTCAAACTTATTTTACTGTATGGAACGATGCAGATCTTGGCTATTACCTCGATGATCTTGTTGGTTGTGATGTGGGGCGTGGTTTAGGATTTATTTTTAACGGAGATGGCAATGACGAAGATGGCGGTGGAATTACCGGTTATCACTCAACTCCCCCGGCTATTGGTTGCGATTTTTTTCAGGGCCCACTTGCCGATCCGGGCGACGGAATAAACAACGACCACGATTCTATTTTTGATAGCCTTACAATGGCCTATACCGCTCCGCTGATTGATGAAGTGGGAGAACAAATTCTTATGTCGGGTTTCTATTTTTACAATAATAATATCGGATCTTTTTCAAGCGCCACCACCAATCCCAGTAATGGTTCGCAATATTACGGATACATGACCGGGCATTGGAGAGATGGCTCGCATTTTACTTATGGCGGTACAGGTTACAACTCAGGTGTAAGTGCAAATTTTATGTTTCCCGGCAATACCGATCCTACCGGAATTGGAACGGGCAATTTCATCCAGGCCCCATGGTATTCTTATTTGCCGCCAACTGGTCCGGCTGTTGATGTGCCTTCAGATAAACGTTTCTTACAATCAGCCGGCCCATTTACTTTACAGCCAGGCGCAGTAAATTATGTAACCTTTGGTATGCCATGGGCCCGCACCGCCACACAAAATTCTCCCTGGTCATCTGTACAATTATTACTTGCTGCAGATGATAAAGCACAATCATTATTTGATAATTGTTTTAATGTAATTAACGGGCCAGATGCTCCTGATCTTACTATACAGGAATTACAAAACGAACTGCTTATTTATGTTTCTGCAAAACCAAGTACAAATAATTATAACGAATCATATGAAGAGCTCGATCCAAATATCAAACCTCCGCTCACCATTCCTAACTTAGATAATACGTATGATTTTGAAGGCTATATTATTTACCAGTTAAAAGATGCAGGCATTACTGAAAATGATCTTTATAACCAGGACAAAGCGCGCATAGTTGCACAATGCGATGTAAAGAACGGCCACTCTAAATTGGTGAATTATGAATTTGATGCCTCTGTTGGTGCAGCCGTTCCAAAAGTAAAAGTAGAAGGAGCTGATGAAGGAATTGCAAAATCATTTAAAATTACCAGCGATAAATTTTCAACAGGCAATTCTACTTTAGTAAATCATAAAACATATTATTATATGGCGGTTTCTTATGCATTTAATCAGTATGTAGAATATAAAGCAGATCAGCCACCTGCGTCACTTTCTGATGCTGCTCCAAATTACTACGGACAGAAATTACCTTTTCTGCGCGGAAGAAGAAACATAAAAAAATATAGCGGTATTCCGCACATTCCAAAAGTTGAAGTGGCCGGAACAGTACAAAATTCATGGTACGGCCTTGGTCCTAAAATAACGCGCATAGAAGGACAAGGAAACGGAGGTAACAGTTTAGATCTGACAGATGAAACCGTTGCACAGATACTTTCTTTAGACACAGGGCGCGTTATACAAACTGTTTACGCAAACTCACGCGGGCCTGTAAAAATAAAAGTAATAGATCCGCTAAATGTTCCAAACGGAGATTTTACGTTTAAATTTTTGGCAGGCAATAAAAACAACACACTAATTGCAGGCGCTGTAAACGAAAGTTATAATAACGATTCAATGTGGGTACTTGAATTTTCTCCGGCACCAGGCACTTCTTATAATGGCGCAACAAAATTCTATTCTTCAAAATCAATTAAAGTGGGCAATGAACAGATCATTCCTGAAACAGGCCTTTCTGTTTTTATTGAACAGGTAAACGACCCCGGAGATGGAAATTATAGCACAGCTACCGGTCAGACACAGTATCCGGTAAAGAAAGAAGATTTTATAGAAGCATCTATGACTTTTTCTGATGCAACACAACCCTGGCTCTCTGCAATTGAAGATCAGGACGGAAACAACAACTACGCAAACTGGATCTTTTCTGGAAACGCAATTTTTTCTACTACCACAACCCCATCTCCGTGGGACGACTATCATGTTACAAATAGCCAGGTAAATTATTTTAGTGATCCTGACCAGGTTTGGGAAGGTGTTTTGGGAGGAACATGGGCACCTTACCGTATGTGTGCAAGATCTACTTTTGCAGATCCGCTGCTCAGCGCACCCGCATACGAAAAACCATTTGTTTCATTAAGCAATGTAAGCATGCGCACAATGGCAAGTGTAGATATTGTTATTACAACAGATAAAAATAAATGGACCCGATGCCCTGTGCTGGAAGAATGCGGAATTTCATCCTCAACCTTTCCGGCAGGAATTGAAAAATTAAGTTTGCGCGGCGACCATTCCGTTAATCAGAACGGCGATACTTTAGGCAGTGGTGGCGGAAAATCTGACGCGAATTTTATCAGTGCAACAGGTATGGGTTGGTTTCCGGGCTACGCAATAAACGTAGAAACCGGCGAACGTTTAAATATGGCATTCGGAGAAAACTCAACACTGGGCGTAGATAACGGAAGAGATATGATCTGGAATCCCACACCAAATCAATACGATCAGGCTTTTAATCCCGTATTTGGCGGCATGCATTACATTTATGTTTTCGGACATAATGCAGATGGTGTTTTTTCTTCATCAGATGCCTTGCTTCCAAATCTTCCGAGAGATGTAAAACGTTACGATTACGGAAAATCAATTTACGATCTGTTACGGGTAAACAATTCCAACAAAAAAGCTGAGGTATTTAAAGATGCAATGTGGGTAAACATACCCGTATTAAATCCAGAATATGTAAACATCAGCAAATTCAGATCTAATCTGGAAATTCCTACAGATGTTAAGGTCAGATTAAGAGTAAAAAAACCTTACAGGTACGCGCTGGCAACTCATTTTTCTCCAACAACTACAAGCATGCCAATCACCGTTAACTCATCTTATCTGCCATCTGACACCGTAAAAACCAATATTCTGAACAACAATATGCCCATGTATAAATTCAGCACAGCAGATATTTATACAGAACTCAATAATTCTAATGCAGCAGTAAATGCATTAGACCTCATTAATATTGTTCCAAATCCGTATTTCGGTTACAGCTCTTACGAAGTCAGCCGTCTCGATAATAAAGTTAAGATCACCAACCTGCCGGAAAATTGTAAGGTGAGGATCTATACACTTAACGGAACCCTCGTAAGGACTTATAACAAAGACAGTGATCTTGACAGAGACGGTACAAGCTACCGCACTTCACTAGATTGGGATTTAAAAAACCAAAAAGGAATTCCGATCGCAAGCGGTTTGTACATCATTCATGTTGATGCACCGGGAATTGGAGAAAAGATCATAAAATGGTTTGGTGTAATGAGACCTTTTGACCTGCAGAGTTATTAAAATTGTTTAATCCTCCTTCCGCATAAACTTTGCGGAAGGGTTAATTTCAAATCAAATGAAAAACAAAAAACATTCTTTAGAACCTTTGCCTTTTTTTGTTGGCTTTATGTTATTTGCACCTGAAAAAAACAATAAATTTTTCTTAATTCCATTTAATCCCAAAAACCTGCCACTTACCAAAAAGAACCACTCATCAGTACATATTGACTTGCCCTGCTTCTTAAAACTTCCTAAACTTGTTAAAAGAAGCAAATTTTTAGTGTTTTTTAGAAGTTTTGGTTTGCTTTATTAAAAACTGATTATCAGACTGTTAAAAAAAAAGAGAAAAATATTTTGTATTCATACCATTCATTTATAAATTTACCCGCTCGTAAAAAGGCCTGAACTTAAAAATTGAGATAATATGCTGAAGAAATTCTACCTATCCATCATTGCCGTATTCGCCCTGCAACTCGCTGTAGTTGCGCAATCCGGAGGAATTAAAGTTGTTGTAACTGACGGAAAAACCAAAGAAGCGGTGCCTTTTGCAACCGTTGTTGTGTTCAGTAACGGAGTTCAAGCCGGGGTCGGAACCACAGATTTCGACGGAATTGTTACCATCAAACCACTTAACGGGGGTAAATATGATGTAAAAGTTAATTTTATCGGATATGCTCCTAAAGAAAAACAAGGAGTTTTGGTAGGGGAAGGAAAAACTGTTGAATTACCAATGAGTATTTCAAACGACGAAGGAATTCAACTCGATGTTGTTCAGGTAGAAGCTTACGTAGTTCCTCTAGTTGATCCGGATACAAAATCTGGTAACACAATTACCCGCGAGCAGTATCAGAACATGGCAACTAAAAACATTAACTCGGTTGCTTCCACTTCGGCAGGTGTTTACCAGGCAGATGAAGGCGCAAACATTAACGTTCGTGGTTCAAGAAATAACGGTACCCAAATGTTTATTGACGGAGAGCGTGTTATTGGAGGTTCTGCAATTCCACAAGGAGCTGTAGACCAGGTAAGCGTTATTCTCGGTGGTCTTCCGGCTTCTTATGGCGATGCAACTGGTGGTGTAATTTCTATTACCACACGCGGCCCGCAAAGTAAATTTTTTGGTAACGTAGAAGGGATCTCTTCTCAGCTTACAGATGCTTTCGGATATAATTTTCTTGGTTTCAGTGTGGGTGGCCCCATTCTTACTAAAAAAGATACTACTGGTGGCATTACTGTAAAAAAACCAATTCTCGGTTTCATTTTATCCGGACAAGGAACTATTGAAAAAGATGCCGACCCATCTGCAATTGGTTATTATAAAGTAAACGCAGATAAATTAAAAGAACTTGAAGACAGCCCGCTTCGCCCTTCTGTAACCGGTAACGGTGTAAACAGAAACGCAGAGTTTCTTACTCAGGATGATTTAGTGCATATTAAAGCGAGACAAAACATTACCTCAAGATCTTTGGTAGGTAGCGGTAAATTAGATTTTAAACCAACCAACAATTTAAACATTACCTTATCGGGAATGTATGATTACAATAACAATCACGGATTTATTAACGAATATTCTTTATTGAATCCTGTAAATAATCCTCAAAACATCACTTCTACCTGGAGAGCATCTGCAAGAATCACACAAAAATTCGGAAACTCTTCTACCACAAGAGCCGAAACCTCAGGCTCAAACGTAAAAAATGCGTTTTTTGTAATGCAGGTTGGATATACCAAATACAAAGCAAAAACACAGGATGATACACATAAACAAAATTATTTTGATTATGGATATGTGGGACAATTTACCCAGCAAAAAACTCCTACTTATGAGTTTGGAACCCGTACAATTAATGATGGTTCCGGAAACTTTGTGCCAATGACCGGGTATTTTATGACGGGTTTTGCTAATACAGGTCTGTCTTTTCAGCGTGCAGAAGTAAACCCGCTTGGTG
>JACMLS010000354.1 GCA_014379485.1 Bacteroidia bacterium
AAAAATACTGTTAAGAGATAAATGAGAATTTGTTTTCGCATTAATACTTAACGTTGTTCAAAAAAAATATTGCCCTTAAAAAGTTAGATGTCAGGTGGTGACAAACGAATCAACCACGAAAATAATTTCATGCTACGGCGCTACGTTCGCTACGAAATACGAATCAACGAGCAACAACTAACGAACAACGATTAACGAATAACGAACAACGATTAACGAACAACGACTAACGACTAACCTTTTTTTCCCGGGGGTATTGGTTTGTTGTTTTTATTATAATTTAAGTAATCCTGCAGATCAGCAATGTATTTGTCAAAAGCTTTAATTCCTGTTGCTGTAATTTTGCAAAGTGTTTGCGGATAATTATTTTTAAAAGATTTTTCTATTTCAACGTAATTTACTTCTTTAAGTTTTTGTAGCTGCACACTTAAATTGCCAGCTGTGCTATTGGTTTGTTCTTTAATAAAAGTAAACTCAGCCTCTTTTACAGAAACGAGTAAACTAACTATAGCAAGCCGTAGTTGCGAGTGCAATATGGGGTCTAAATCTTTAAACGCCATGTTTTTTAAATTTAGCCTGTAAAAGGTGGCCCGGAATAATGTAAGAAACCAAAAGAGAAACACACAAAGGAATTACCTGTTCCTGCATCGGTACAAAAAAGCAGGCAGCACTGATCGGAAAACTCAGAAATCCGCCAATAATAAGTGGTCTGAATTTTAAAAGACCGCCAGAAATAAATGTGGCAATTCCATAGAGCATGATAATGACCGGATAACCATTTCCCTGCAGTTTAGATCCCATGAAAATGGTAATGAACAAAGAAATTCCGAATGCGCCCCACAAGTAGCCAAGGTAATCATCAATATAAGTTTTTACTTTTTCTTTTTTCTTTTGGCTATAACCATAAATGGCAGAAAAAACTCCACCCAACGGCATTGTTACTCCCCAAATAACCGGCGCATATTCCCAGCCAGATTTCATGAGTGCGTAAAAAATGCCACCCGTTATAAAAACAAGCCATCCCCAAAAAATAAACATAAAGCCATTATCAGAAACATTGTTCTGTGCCCGGCGCACCATGCTTTGCATAATGTTCAGGCTTTCTTCTACTGAAATTTCTTTTTCTTCCATGATGAATAAATGTAATTGGTAGTAATTAATTGTAATTGATCGTTTAAAAAAATGATTTAATTTCTGATATAAGACAAAAAGATATAAGATTTATCCCGATAGCTATCGGGAGGGTTTGATAGTGTTTTCCGTCTGAAATGCCTCGCGCACTAGTCTTATATCTACGTGTCTTATATCTTATATCCTTTTTTTATTCGCATTTTTTCAGAAAGTCATCTGTCATTGCTTTGCCCCAGTTTGGGTGAACTTCTGATGCCGGTTTAAATGTTTTATAAAGTTCAATTGCTTTTTCAAAACTTGGTTTAGCTAATTTGGCACCACCGCCATACATTTCTGGTGTGTAGAATGTAGAGGTTCCTTTTTGTAAATACGCGCGTGGATTTTTTGGATCAAAACCAATTGCTTTTTCCAGTAGTGTTCCAGATTCCATTCCGTATTGCATGCCCCGCGCCATAGGATTAACGCTGATGCGCGCAGAAGCAACCATTGCCCTTACTACATAAATTTCTGAGTTGTTTGGATTCAAGGAATCTGCTTTTTTTAAAAACTGATCAGCCTTATCGCACAGCGCATCAATTTTATCTGTTGGTGCGTTAAAGGCAAGCAGCACATAGCAATAACCGGCATAATAGTTCGGCAGCCATTCTTTTTTCTCAGCATTAGCTATGCGTTCAAAATCATTTGCGCAAGATTGAAATTGTTCTGTTTTCTTAACAGAATCCATACAGGCAATGCTTTTTTTCATGCCTGCAATAAATTTTTTGTTCTGCGCATTTACAGACAAACTTAAAGTCAGTAATGCAATAAGTGTAATTAGTTTTTTCATTTTCATTTTTTTAATTGTTGGTAATTAGTTGAGTTAAAAAAGTTTTCAATTCCTGATATAAGATATAAGACTGGGTTTGTAAGGGTTTTCCGTTTGAAATACCTCGTGCACCAGTCTTATATCTTTTTGTCTCATGTCTTATATCCGTTCTTTAATTGTTATTATTAATTACATCCTTCGTTCTATCCACTCCAAAGCTCATGAACATTCCTAAAAAAATGCTTCGTGCTGCTGTTGGTCCAACTGCTTCTCTTCTCGTTCCGTCTTGCGAGTAGCGATAACCAAAAATTTGTTTGTTGCCAATGGCATTTGTTATGGCAAGAACAAAAACTGTATAGGATTTTTTTATTTTTCTGATCAGATTTGCGTTAAAGCCCAGTGCATGATAATCGATGGTTCTGTCTCCCAAAAAAACAGGGTTGTTCGGGTTGTAGTAAGGTCTTCCGCTTGCGTAAGAATAAGTGAGACCGCAACCGAACATTTTTTTTACCCAGAATTTTTTCAGCACCAGGCTTGCAGTATGTTGCGCAGCAAAAGTGGGCGTTACACTTACAGGATAATCTTTGTAAAGTCTTTTGGTATCTAAAAAAGTATAAGAGATCCAGTAGTCAAGTCCTTTAAAAGTTTTTTTATCGCGGTAAAAAAGATCAAGGCCCCGTGCATAACCATTGCCTCCGTTAAAAGTATCAGGCATAACCGGAAGATTGGGCAAATAATATTGTGCGTTAAGAACCGGTCTTTGGCGAACAAAATTCTGATAGGTTTTGTAATAAGTTTC
>JACMLS010000355.1 GCA_014379485.1 Bacteroidia bacterium
TCCGTTTGCAATAACTACAGAATCTATTACCTGAGGCATGTGTCACTTCTGACACGTAGTGTTTTCCTGAAAAAAAGCAGAATTATTGTATTCATGATAAGTTGCCTGTTCAATAAAAGTTTTTCCGGTAGGTACTCCTGAAAGATCAGCAGAATTAGTTTGCAAAGTATGGCAGGGAGAACAGACTCTTGACTCGCTCATGTGAGCGGAATAAGTGGGCGTAAAACCCACATATAATTGCATAGGACCCATGACCGGATTTTGAAACGGACCAAAAATCTTTCGGGTAGTATCATAGGGAATGTTTCCTGAAAACAAAGCTCCAAGACCATTAGTGCCAATAGTGTGGCAAGAAACGCAGGCTACTCCATCAAGGCCCAAAGTATCATTGATCAGATCGTTTATTGTGTAAAAGGCATTTCCTTTAAAATGAGCGGTAAAGTGACCTTGCGGGGCGTGGCAACTGGTACATTTATCCTGCAGTTCATTTGAATGAGCAGGGTTTACAAGAATTTCATGGCTCACCTTTGCTCTCCACAATGGGTCTTTTGCAGAATTGGCCATCATGGTAGATTCCCAGTCGTCAAAAAGATTAACGTCTTGCCCGCTATAATCAATATTTGCGTAAGCAGCCGTGTCTTTGCCGTGACAGGTCTTACAATTATCTGAATGCAAAAAATACTCGCCTGAATCTATTGGCGAATTCACACCTATAAGCTGTTTTAACTTTTGAATTTCTTTTTGAGAATGAAAAGCTTTTGAGTTCGAAAATTTTTCGGGAGACTTAAGTTGTGAGCCCGCTACAAAAACGGAAAGGGCCATAACGGTAACCGATACACCTAAAATAATTAACAGGTTTCTGTAACGCATTCTGCAAAATTTGAGAGCAAGACAAATCTATTAAATAATTGTCATCAATCAAATATGCGAAAGGTGAGAAAAATCAGGTGCGAAGAAGAATGAGGAACGCAGATGACGCGGATTTGGCTGATTTTCGCGGATCAGAAAAAGCATCAGTTCAAATCAGTCAAATCTGTGTTATCGGCGTTCCAAAAAACTAATGAGCAACTACCAGCTTAATACTTCCGGCAGATTTTCCGTCACAGATTAAAGTAGCAACATAAGTTCCGCTTACAAGATTTGTTCCTTCAAAAAAAGTACTGGTTTTGCCTCTTTCTAAAAGGTAAATTGTTTTTAGCGTACTGCCGTTTAAATCTGTGATCATTATTCGCGCATCTTTTACATCCTGCAACAAATACGTTTCTATTGTTGTGCTTACGCTGAATGGGTTCGGATAATTGGAAAGCAGTTTTGAGGTTTCCTCCTTTACTTCATTTTCTGTTTTTCTTTTTTCGTATTCATCATAAGCGCCGCTGATCTTCAATTCAACACGGCGGTTTAAAATTTTTCCTTTATCGTTGTTGTTGTCATAACGTGGTTGCGTTTCTCCTTTGCAATCCATTACAATTCTTGTGGCGTCAACACCTTTGTTTTTTAAGTACTCAACTATTTTTGTGGCACGGCTGCATGATAATGCGGCATTCAGCTCTTCTGAGCCCTCGTTATCTGTGTGGCCTGTAATTAAGATTTTTCCTTTTTTATTATCCTTGTAAAGAGCCGCTAAATTATCGAGCAGGTTTTTATATCCTTTCTCAATTTCATCATTGTTTTTTTCATACAATACATTGTAGCTTTTTTCGTAAGAAACAATGCTTTGTCCTTCTAAAAAAACACCTGAATCATAGGAGTTGTCTGTTACATCTGCTATTGCCATTTTAAGGTGATAGGTTTCATAAGCAATAACGGGCTGGCGAATTTCCATTAATTTGGTAAGCCCATCATACTCAACAGAAATATTACCGGAAACGTTGCTTACGTAAAAAGTTGAGTTGGTTGGGGCGGTATGATAAGAATTGCTTCCGTTATTAATTGTATTTACACTTACCGGAATTTTTGTATTTGGAACAACCGCTAAATTTTTTTCTCCTTCAATTCCTTTTCCGCTTATAAAAAAACCAAACACATCATTGTACTGCGAACCCACAAATTCATCATATTCTTCTGAACCGAACACGTAATTGAAACTTAAAGTATCTGCAGTTGGCACAATATCCAGTTCAATTACGCAGGCATCAAAAGTTTTTTGGCCGCGGTTTAAAAATTTCTCAAGGTCAGGACAACGGCTTTCTACGGGATGTGTGTTTAAACGATCTGTTGGTAATACGTGCACGTTGTTTGACATTGCCTGCGAAGTATTTCCTGAACAAAGACCCGCAATACTTCCTGTTGTCATAATCAATCCCTTTTTCATTCCAAGAATTGCGTTTTTGTCTTCAAAAAAACCAAAAGCCTCGTCAGAAGAAGTTTTGGTAATTGAAAAACTTTTTAATACCACACCGTTGCCAACAAGGGTTTGTAAAAGGTGTCGTGCATCAAAATTTCCGGTGGGCTGTGTTTTATAGGTTTTAAAGTCTGCTGCGTTTTGTGCGAATGCTGAAACAAAACTCAGACTTAAAAAAGTTGCAGAGAGGAAGATTTTTTTCATGTTTTATGTTTTGAAGATCGATTTCCTTTTAGATGAAATCTATAACATAATTACATAAAAAAGACACAGATTCTTTTCGTCAGGCGTTAATTTAGATTAAAAACACCGCAGATTTTATTATTCGCCAATAGTCCGCTATTTTCTGCGATTGAACGAATGTTAAAATCAATTTTTCCTACTCAAAAATTCAGTGAGCATAACCAAAAAAACTTCTTGCTGATCTATAAAAATGTTGTGAGAAGCCCCTGAAACAGTTACAAAATTATCGTCGCCAATAATTTTTATGAGCATTTTCAAATGATCGTTATCAAAAAGCCCATCGTCTTGCCCGTAAATGCCAAACACTTTTGTTTTGGTGATAACTTCAGTAAGTGGTTTTGATAGATTTAAAGTGGTATAATGCTCTTTATCAAAAAATCCTTTAACAGGATCTTGAGTCATATTGCCCATTTGTTTTGCATCCGGACATTTTTTTAGGCTGTCCATTATAATTTTTGATGAAGGGGCCGGAGCTTTTGCAGTGTAAAAACCATTACTCATGGCGTGCATAAAACAAGTACCGCTGTACATAAGCGTATTGGTATCCATTTTCTCGGCAATGGTAATAAATCTTACACGCGACGAATCTTTTTGCATCAGGATCATTCTACATTTTGCAAGAATGCTTTTAAATGTTTTTTGATAAGAAAGCGGAGAACCGGTGAGCACAAGGTTTTTTACTTTTTCAGGATATTTATTTGCGAATAAAATTCCAAGCGTACCGCCAAAACTGTGACCGATAAGCGTTGCAGTTTTTAAATTATACTTTTTGTAGAGCCCGTTAATATCATCAAACGCTTCCTGAAAAGTATATTTACTTGTTGAATCGGTTTTTGTTCTTCCGCAACCACGCTGATCAAAAACAATTACATAATATCCTTTTTCTGCAAGAACTTTTGCGGTTGAATACTCAAACGAAACAGAATTATAGCCGGGCCCGCCGTGCAAAAAAATAATGGCGGGGTCTGTTGGTTTTCCGTAGGCTTTGGAGTAAAGAGTTGATTGGGAGAAAGAGGAATTAAAAAAAAGAATTAAAAAAAATAAAATACAATTCCTGATCATTTTTGGTTGTTTAATAATTAAAAGTAAAACTTTAACCAGACAAAACAAATTAAATAACTTTCTAAAAACAAGAACCCCCGTCCCAAAAAATGAAACGGGGGTTTTAAAAATATGTCCGAAAAATTTACTCAGCCAAAATTATCACACCGTTCCTCAATACCTCAACAGTACCCCCGTTAATTTCAAACAACTGCACGTTTCCATTCATCTCAGTCACTTTTATAGTTCCTCTTTTAAGGCTGGCAATTAATGGGGCGTGATTGTTCAACACTCCTATTTTACCATCGGCATCAGGAATTACAATGGATTTTGCTTCTCCCTCGTAAAGTTTTTTGTCCGGTTTAATTATTTCTAATCTCATTTATTTACGAATCACGAATTTATACGAATGTTACGAATCTTTTAATCTACGAATCACGAATAAGTACGAACGTTACGAATCAATTTCCCCTATTGCCTGACCCCTATCCCCTTTTTTACTTCGCTTCAGCAAGAATCTTCTTACCTTTTTCAATTGCTTCTTCAATATTACCTACAAGGTTAAAAGCTGCTTCAGGATACTGATCAACTTCTCCGTTCATGATCATATTGAAACCTTTTATTGTTTCTTCAATAGGGACAAGAACTCCTTTTAATCCTGTAAACTGCTCTGCAACGTGAAATGGCTGAGAAAGGAAACGCTGAACACGGCGTGCGCGGTGAACCACTAATTTATCTTCTTCACTTAACTCATCCATACCCAAAATTGCAATAATGTCTTGCAACTCTTTGTAACGCTGTAAGGTCATTTTTACATTTTGTGCGCAAGAGTAATGATGATCGCCAAGTACCGCTGCAGAAAGAATTCTTGAAGTAGAATCCAATGGATCTACCGCAGGATAAATTCCTAGCTCGGCAATTTTACGGCTCAATACAGTTGTTGCATCCAAATGGGCAAAAGTTGTTGCTGGTGCCGGATCTGTTAAGTCATCGGCAGGTACATACACCGCCTGTACAGATGTAATAGAACCTCTTTTTGTAGAAGTAATACGCTCCTGCATTAAACCCATTTCTGTTGCAAGCGTTGGCTGGTAACCTACGGCAGATGGCATACGACCTAAAAGCGCCGATACCTCTGAACCTGCTTGTGTAAAACGGAAAATGTTATCAATAAAGAAGAGAATGTCTTTTCCTTGTCCGCTGCCATCTCCATCGCGGAAATACTCTGCCATGGTTAATCCTGAAAGCGCAACGCGTGCGCGTGCTCCCGGAGGCTCGTTCATTTGTCCGAACACCAAAGTTGCCTGCGATTTCTCTAATTCAGCTTTATCAACCAAACTAAGATCCCAGCCACCTTTTTCCATGCTGTGTTTAAATGCTTCGCCATATTTAATAACGCCAGACTCAATCATCTCGCGCAATAAGTCA
>JACMLS010000356.1 GCA_014379485.1 Bacteroidia bacterium
CAACTGATTGCCCGATGTAGGGAAACATATTATTGCCCGAAGACCATTGATTATAACTCAATCCGTTCAACGAATCAAGATCGAACTGCGAAACAGAATTTATATTATTACTTGCAGCCACCGCATATGAAAGTGCTGGAATTGCACCTGAAGTATTGAGCTGTGGTTTTGGAGTTCCGTAATATCTTACTTTTCCTGCAAGCGAAGGAGGGGCCCAGCTTCCATAAGGAAAAGCATAACTCAATACATTTCCACTTGGGTAAAGATGATACGCAAAATCATAAGAACCGCTGCCGGGCTGTCCGTGTACCTGCCAATACTCTTCAGAAGTTGTTGCGTTTGCCGTATTTACACCACAGGTAAAATAACTGCTGCACGTTGCATCTGCGCAGGCTTTTATTGAAATGTTATACGTGGTTGCAGATTTTAATCCCGTAATAGTGTCTGTTGTTTGTGCAGATGGAACGGAATAAAATTCTGTACTTCCAAAAATTGTTTCTGCAGCAACAATTTCGTAATGATCAACTGTATAGGATGAAGGAGCCGTCCAACTCACTGCTAATTTAGAAGAAGAAGAAAAAGTGTTTGCGCCTATTGTTTGCTGATTAACGTTTGCAGCAATTAAAGCAGCACTCCAGTTTGCGGTTTGCACTTGCGTGGAAGTTGAATAATAAACCGGGCAAGAAACATTTTCCTGAACAGATGACTGGTAGTATTGGGGAGAAACAGAAGGTACCACATAAATTGTATCGTTGTTTGATGATGGTATACTTGTCCACGAAATATTATCTGTGCTGCTCAGCCAGGTTATTGTTCCGGAATATGGCTGTTCTAACACAAGCCTTAAACTATCTCCGCTGCAAATTGTTATGACTTGTGCGTGCAGTGAATTGATCAGTGCAAAACACATTACAAACACCGAAAGGAAAATACTTTTCTTCATGGCAATTTTTTTAATGATTGATTGCAATTCTTAAAACTTTTGAATACGATGCTCCGGTTATTGTTACGTGCACAAAATAAATTCCGTTGGGCAAAGCAGAAAGATCAAGTTGTTTGCTATAGTCAGAAGAAATTTTCTTTTCTTCGGTTTGCAAAATAGTTTCGCCCAGCAAGGAACTCACTTTAATTACGGGCGAAAGAAAATCTTTTTTTCCTTTTACATTCACCATAAAACTTCCATTGGAAGGATTGGGAAACACAGAAATTACAGGCTGAATTTCTGTTGCGCTCAATCCTGTAAGGCAAGGTGTTTGCGCAATGCTGAAATTAAGTGTGGTGGCTACCTGGCTTTTTGAAATGAAAACAAAACCAATAACAGCACTTAGATAGAATACTATTTTTTTCATGCGGAAAAATTTTTGATGAAAACCTTTAAAACAAAAATAAGACATGAAGGAAGTGCAATTCCAGTCAGAATAAGTAAGAAATAACAGGTCTGAATGAAGGGGTTTTATGGATTTATTTTTCCCCAGTTACAAATTGTTTTCTGAGATCATTATGTAACAACCAGAGTTCCTTAATCGGCACGGCCTTTCTGCTCACTTTATTTATATCTTTTCCTTCGGTAGTACATAAAAAAGGAAAGCATGAAATGCCCTGGTTACCATCCATTATCCTAAGATCTTTTTCCCAATCCGTCCAATAAAAACTTTCATAGAATTTTTTTATGTTCCCACTAAAACAAAAAACAATGAATTCTGTATAAGTATACCCAATCGACTCCCATAAAAGGTTGTCCGGAGCAAAATAAAATACTTTTCCTATTTCAGCAGTGTCTAAACCACCTCCATTAATTGCAAAAAAACCACCTAAAACATCATCAGCAATTAAAAGGTAAGGGATTTGTTGACCGTACGCAGAAAATGTCTTTCCCTTATTCCAATCCATTAAATTTCTGTCAAGTTTTTCTGAACCAGAACCTAAAATTCTTATCCAACCACTGTCAACGAGAATTCCTCCGGTCTCATAAATAATTGCACCCATCGGAGAACGCGTTGTTACCTGACTTTTATATAATGAACTATCTGCTTTAGCTTTATCCTTGGGTAAAACTTCAACCGGATTTTTTGCGTCTTTTATCCATTGCTGAACAAAAAGTGTCCAAGCCGGTTCTTTTGTGTTTATTAATTCCGTTACTGACTTCATTTTATTTGATTGGCCGAAAACACTTAATCCGGCAAATAAAAAACTGAATAATATAGCTTTTGGTGCCTGCATAATCTTTTCAAACTATCATTGCCTTATCTCCAGGCTTTGCATTTTTTATACGCTCAGTATATCCTTTAAAAAAGTATGGAATGTTATCTTCTGCACCGTTTTCAATTCTGCCCTTTATTTTTTCAAAAGCCAAAAAAGAAATTTCAAAATTGGGTTGCCCCGTTACAAAAATGGGTTGATCTAAAGGGTCGTACCAGTAATATTTCCCACCGTAAATTCTTCGGGCTACTTCAAAAATATACGAACCGGCCTGCGCAATAAAATCGCTTTTCATTTCTTCATCGTCCTGGTCTGCAAAATCAGAAAAGTCTTCCAGTAAAGAATCAAGCTCACTTAAACTTTCTTCGCTATAATTCAATTCGTATTTTCCTACAAAAGCAGAAACAAGTCTTTCTGAATTTTCAGAAGCTGCTTCTATAAAATTCAATTGTGCTTCGCTCATACTTATTATTTTATTTAGTGCTTTTAATTCCTGAAGGAGCGCCGCCCAATGATACTGTGCTCCAATTTCCATTATTAAAACTACCACTGCTCTGGCTTTGATAAAATCCGTAAGCATTGGTAGAAGTATAAACAACAATTTGATATTTTGAAGATTCCGTTCCAATAACAGTACCACTTAAGGCAACCTGACTCCAGCTACCATTATTTAAACTCCCAGTGCTTTGACTTTGATAAAAACCATACGCATTGGTTGACGTATAAACAACAATTTGCTGTTTAGAATTTTCAGCGCCCATTACAGAACCACTTAAGGCAACCTGGCTCCAGTTTCCATTATTCAAACTGCCGCTGCTTTCGCTCTGGTAAAATCCGTAAGCATTGGTGCTTGTATAAATTACTATTTGTGCTTCAGAAGATTCAACTCCAACAATAGTTCCGCTTATTGAAACCGTACTCCAGTTGCCGTTATTTAAACTGTTACTGCTCTCGCTTTGGTAAAATCCGTAAGCGTTTGTTGGGGTGTAAACAACTATCATGTTCCCCACTTTAATTACGTGGCAAGCGCTGGTATCAACTGCCCCCATTGGTCCGGCTGGTCCGGGTGATCCCTGCGCTCCTTGCGGGCCTTGTGCGCCAACTGCTCCTGTCGCTCCTGTTGGTCCGGTTGTTCCTCCATTAGCTGCGTACAACGCGTAAGGCACACTCATTAATTGTGTAGTACCTGTAATTGAATACGCGGTTCCTCCGGAAGGATCGGTTTCTGTTTTAATAAAGTACGGGCCACTTCCCCAATTAATTCCGGCAAATGATCCTGTAACAATTGTACCAGCTCCAATTTCAATACTAGCCAAGCCGTTTATGTTTGTTGCAGGTGTCTGCGTTTCTACATAAACTGCGGTTCCGCCTGGAGAACCTTGTAATATGCTAATTTGCATCCCTACAACTGTACTTACAACTAGCTGGCTGCTGGCATCTCTTACCACTGCCTGGTAACTCATTTTTTGCGGGGCCTGCGCAAACATGTTCACACAATTAATTACAACTGCTAACAGAATAATTATTTTTTTCATAGGGGTTTGTTTAAATTCTAATTTCTCTTCTTCAGATAAAATTTATCTAAGATAAATGCATCTAATTTATCCATAAAAGATAAGATTTCAAAAAAAAGAAAAAACACCTCACTCTTTATTCAGAAAGAAAAACACTACTTCTTCTTAGGAGGTAATTTGGGAGGAACATATCCCACAGGCAGCACAGTAATATTTTTCTCGATCTCGCCTGCAAAATCTGATTTGTCATAAACAATAACTTCTGCAGAAATATCCTGATGTCCAACAGATTTTACATCAATACGGTATTTGCCCGGAGATACAATAAAAATATACCGCCCGGTTTTGTGATTAATGTCTTTTGCATCAACTTCTGTTTTTGTTTCCAGGTTGGTGATAGAAATAAAAGTTTCGAGTTCTGTTTTTGTTGAATCAATTGAACGCACCCATCCGCGAATGGCAGTATAAGGTTCTTCTACATCAGTAAAAATTACTTTGTAAATATCAAGATCACCGAAGCCACCTTTTTTACAGGCAGAAATGTATCCGTCGCGCCCTCTTCCGGCAAGCGAAAACATCATATCATCATCTGTAGTGTTTACCGGATAACCAATATTAACCGGTTTACCCCAGGTTTTATTTATTGAATCCCATTGCGATTTAAAAATATCAAAACCTCCCATACTGGTGTGGCCTTGCGATGCGAAATATAAAGTCTGCCCGTCTTCAGAGATCTGCGGAAAACCTTCTTTGTATTTTGTATTGATGTTCTCTCCGAGGTTTACTGGCTCTCCCCATTCTAAAGTAGGCAAAAGTTTACTGCAATAAATATCCGCTTCGCCATGACCGCCTTTACGATCTGAAACAAAAAACAACATAGTGGCTTCTGTGTTAAAACAGGCCTCAAGTTCTGCCGCGTCTGTATTTACCGGCTCAAGAAAACCAACGGGGCGCGCAAAAGCTTTTCCTTTGGCCGGATATTCTGCGTAAAAAAGATCTGAACCGGTATCATCATGATAAACGTACACGATCATTTTTTTTCCGTCGGAAGTAATGGCCACACATTCTTCATCTTCTTTTGTATTAAACAACGGCCCCATGTTTTTTGCTGTGGTCCATTGGCCTTTATTTACTTTAGAATAATAAATATCAGCAGAAAAATATCCGGCAGCAGAGATCTGGTTTCCTACACTGCCCTGTCTGCGCGAGGTAAAATACAATGTTCCCTCGTTTTTTGTAACGAATGGATAATAATCAGGATATCTAGTGTTTACTTCTTTGCCCAGGTTTTCAAATTTTACTGCAACCGGGTGTTTCATTAGCTCTTTTGCATTAAGGCAGGTTTCAATTAAATGATCTACCATTTCTTTTTCTTTTGTATTGGCGTTGGTGCGATATTGTTTGTAGCAAAATTCTGCGCCCTTAAGATCATTTGCATATTGCAATGCCATGCCGGCTTCTAATGCAATCTGGTTGCCGCCAAAACCTTTATTAAAACAGTACATAAGGTAAGGCCCGGCTTTGGATTTATCGTCGTGTATGTTCAGGTAACAAAGTCCTATCTGATGTTTCAGATGAGGATCGTCGGGCGTTTTTTTTTCGAGTTTAAGATATTCTGCCAGCGCTCCTACATAATCACCCCCCTTAAAAAGCACATCGGGGTCTGCCCCAACAGAAGACTGAGAAAAAAGTGCCAGTGAAGTAAAGGCAAAGAATACGAAAGAAAAAAATAAATGTTTCAAACTTAAAAAGCGGATTTTAAAAGAGAGCAAAGATATAAATCCTTTTATTTACAATAATTTAAACTTCTCATAAAATTACCCAAATTTTTCAGTTAAAAGTTTAATTTTGGGAAACGATTTAGTGCCTCATTTTACAAAAAAACTCCGCTATCAAAACAGAAAAAAAAATAGTTGTTGCCATTTTAAGTTTTTTTCTTTTTTCTTATACACTTAAAAAAAATCTGTTGCCGGAATATCCCCCGCTTGTAAAAAAATTAATGAAAGCATATCCCGGAAAAATTACAGGCTATAAAAACGATTCGCTTGTTTGGTTTGATAACAGCAAAATGCAGTTTGATAATGGAAAAAAAAACCGTCCTTACGATTCGCTGATCAGTTCTCCTGATGTGGAAGATCAGTTTTATCTCCCCTACTCCACCGGAGCAATTCTTTCGCCCAAAAAAAACGAAGATCCGGGAAGGGTGCGCAACGAAAATTTTTTTAAGAAAATGTACGGCACAACTAAAAAAGATGTGATTGCAAATTGCGCAACGGTAATGTGGCTTAAAAAAAGTCTGAATCAGAAAATTTTATTTTCAAAAATCAACGGCGCAAATATTCAATTACAAAAAGTTTCTGATGAGCTTGATCTTTTACCTGATTCACTTAAAAAATATCTTTCTCCCCTTGCCGGAACTTTTAATTGGAGAACAATTGAAGGAACCAACAGGTTAAGCCCGCACAGTTTTGGAATTGCAATAGACCTGAGTGTAAAACATTCTGATTACTGGCTCTGGCAAAAAACTAAAAACGGAGAACTTAAATACAGAAACAAAATGCCGCTTGCCATAGTTAAAATTTTCGAGAAGCATGGTTTTATCTGGGGCGGAAGATGGTATCACTACGATACAATGCATTTTGAATACAGGCCGGAGTTTTTCGCCATTTAAAACCACAATAGAGGGGTTTCTTTATCTGGTAATACTGATGCCTTTATTTTCCGTACTTTAGCTACAGAATTAACCCACAACCTATGTCAACTATTTTTGAAGGCACTTCTTTTCTGATCAAAAAAAAATTTCTGAAACTTTTGGGTTCTGATTTTCGTGTAGAAAACGCACAGGGTAAAGACATTTTGTTTGCACATTTAAAAGCTTTTAAGTGGAAAGAAGATATTACTTTGTATACGGACGAAACCAAAACAGAGGGCATCATAAATATTAAAGCAAGAACCATTCTTGATTTTAGCTCTGCTTATGATTTTGTGGATCTGAAAACGAATCAGAAAATAGGCGCTGCAAAACGAAAAGGTTTTAAATCAATTCTGCAGGACGAGTGGCTGATCATGGACGCGAATGATAAAGAAATAGGAAAAGTTCAGGAAGACAGTTTTTTATTGGCTATGGTGCGAAGAATTCTGACAGCATTAGTTCCGCAAAAATTTGAAATAACGGTTAACGGAAAAAACGTAGGACAGTACAAAAATAATTTCAATCCTTTTTTAAGCAAGGTTGCCATTACATTAAAAGAACCCGATGAAAATTTCAGTGCGTCTTTTGCAATTGCATTGGGAATTCTGATCTGTGCTATTGAAGGAAAACAGGGGTAATTTTAAACAGTAACCCCCATTATAAGAATATCGTCTATCTGGTCTTCATTTCCTTTCCATTCAAAAAATTTCTTTTTCAGCAATTCGTGCTGTTCTTTTGCGTCTTTACCAGAAAAAGTTTCGAGCCATTCTTTGAAACGGAAAGAAAATAATTTTTCGCGGGGGCTTCCGCCAAACTGATCCACGATTCCATCACTGAAAAGAAAAACCGAATCGCCGGGAACTAAGTCTGCAGTATGGTTTGCGAATTTTTTCGATTCCATTCCAATAAAAATTCCCTCGCCTCTTATTTCAGTTATTTTGTTGTTGCGTAAAATATAAAGTGGGTGATGCGCTCCTGCGTATTCGAGCACAGAATTTTTCTTGCCCCCTTCTCCATCTGAAAGCGCACATAGCGCAATATCCATTCCGTATTTAGAAGTGGCGTCTGTTTTTTTATCCCTAAGCGTTTTGGTGAGTGCATCATTTAATTTTTCAAGAATGGCTGCGGGCGAAGAGTCAATTGTTGTTTTTCCGGAAGCTGAATGTGTATAATTCTGCTCATCAATAATATTTTCGAGCAGGTTCAATACCATTACACTCATAAAGG
>JACMLS010000357.1 GCA_014379485.1 Bacteroidia bacterium
CAAAACGCTCTTCATTAATATAATTTTCTGAAATAAGGTTTGAGATAATACTTTCAACAGCATCTGTCCACAAGCCCAACTCGTACAATTTATCGCGGGCCTCTTGCTGGCAGCGTTCCTGGTAAGAACACCATGCGCGCAGTTTTTCTAATGCAAGAACAGGATCTGTGATCTTTGTTTTTTTTTCTTCCATTTAATTCTTCACGGATTTTCTTTCAAAATCAGAAAAATTAAACGATTTATTAAACAAGATCTGCGCAAAATAAATTTCCGTTAAAAAAAAAAGGAAGAAAATCAGGCTTGCTTTGGCCATAAAACAAATTTACTAAATCAAGCCGTAAAAAAAAATCTTCAGTTGTTTGTCAGTGTCTCAGTTTAAATTCAAGCCACTCCCGACAAATTTGTCGGGATCACTGATATACTACCCGGTTGTTTATAAAACACAGCAAATCAAAAACTGGTTTTTATTTTTTCATAATACGCCGGGTCGTAATCCTTTAAAAGAGTTTTCAGGCATTTTAACAGGGCAGGCAAAGAGCCGTCGCATTGCCTTCTGAGCATGATGCCTACAATTCTTTCATGATAATATGCCGGAATGCATATGCCCCTTTCTTTCTCGGGATCAAATCCAAGCTGTTTGCATGCTTCGTGGGTAAACGATTGCCCCTCAAAAGTGCTATCGTTAAGAGCGCCTTTTAAATAGTTTTTGGAAAGCTTAACAAAAAGACTATCCTGTCTCTTTACTTTACAGATCACTTCGCCTGCATCGCGGCAATAACTTTGCAAGGTAAGGTCGTAAATTCTTTGCAAAGAAAATCCTCTGAATTTTTCTGTGGGTTTTTTATACAATTTCTTAAATGCGGCATCCATAGCAGCGCCGCTGTAAAACCTGAACTCATGAACATCGCCCGCGGACTGATACTTTGTGGGCATTCTTTTGCTGATAATGTTTTTTCCGAACAGTTTTGTAAAACGGTTCTGAACTTTTTTGTTGTAAGAAAAAGAATAATAATTCCAGTAGGCACTGCTATCCAAAGGAATATAAAACGCATAATACATATACGCCGGGCTTGATTTACATTGGCTTGCAGGGTACGCGGTATAAGTACCTTCGTTATACCTGTTTTTCAGCGTAATTTTTATTGTAGTATCAGAAAACGTACCGGGAGAAGCCCAACGGGTCTTTTCGCTGAAAAGATTTTCCATAATATCATTGTAATAAGCAGAAACGGTGTCTGCAGGCTTACCAATGTTTGAAGTAAAAGAGTAAAGGCAAAATAAAACAGCTGCCGGAATTGAGAGTAAAATAATGTATTTACGTTTCATACTAAATAGTTTTGGTTAACAAAGCTAATTTAAATTCACCTTCGGCGCCAACTTAAGTAAGAAAATGGAAAGAAGTAAAAATTCCTGTAATAGAATATTGGAGGAATGGAATGAGGGGTCGGAAACACTAAAAAGGAATTTCTCTTCAGAGACAACAACCCATCATTCAATTACTCCACTATTCCACCATTTAACCCTAAATTCGCTCAGAAAATTCTTGCAGAATAAAAAAGCCATATCGCGTCTTTTACTTGCCAACATCATTTCTGGTTTTGCGCAAGGCATTTCTATGCTCAGCATTCCCTGGTATTTTACAAACATTAAAAAAGACGAGCAGCTTTTTTCTTTTGCTTATGTTATTGTAACAATCATAAGTATTGGCTGGTCGCTTTACGCCGGAACGCTGATAGATCGTTTTTCGCGCAAAAAAGTTTTTGTGTGGTTAAATATTTGTGGCGCTATTATTTTATTAAGCACGGCAGCGCTTGGTTTTATTACCGGCGATACACCTGCTTTTTTTGTGTTGCTTGTTTTTTGCTGCACCATGTTAATTTACAGTTTGCACTATCCCTGCCTTTACGCATTCGGACAGGAAATAACAGAAAGGGGAAACTACGGTAAATTAAATTCTCTTATTGAAGTGCAGGGCCAATCTACCACCATGATTGCGGGTGTGGCTGGCGCACTTTTATTGAACGGTTCTACAGACGGAACATTAGAATTGCTTGGTCTTAAAATTCAATTACCATTCACCATCAAAGCATGGAGCATGAAAGAAATTTTTTTGATGGATGGCATCACTTATCTTTTTGCAATTGTTTTAATTGGAAGCATTAAATACATTCCTGTTGCAAAAGAAAAAACAGATGCAGGTTCTGTTTTTGAGCGCATAAAGGTTGGCTGGAATTATTTAAAGCAAAACAAAAAAGTTTTTCTTTTCGGAAATGCTTCTTACTCTATTTTTGTTGTGCTGCTGGTTGAAGTGCATATTTTACTTGCCTGGTATGTAAACAATCATTTACACAGGGGCGGAGATGTGTATGCATCTGCCGAAGTGTATTACGCATTGGGCGCTTTGTTTGCAGGACTCGCTATCCGGAAAATATTTGCAGGAACAAATTCCGTTAAAGCGGTTATGATCTTAATGTTCATTACCGTTGCCGGATTATTTTGGGTAAGCTTTTCGCAACAGGCCTGGATCTTTTATGTGTTTAGTTTGGTAATTGGTGTAACGAATGCGGGCGCACGTGTGTTACGTACCACCTGGCTCTTTCAGCACGTACCCAACAATGTAATGGGTCGTGTTGGTTCTGTTTTTAACGTGCTGAATATTGTGCAACGTTTGGGATTGAGTTTATTGTTCTCGCTTGCATTTTTCAGTAAGGCATCAAATGTTACATGGGCTTATTTTATAGGTGCCATTTTTATTTTGCTGAATTTAGTACCTTTATTTTTAAGGTATAATGATTTGAAGAAATAATGTTTTTCTTTATAAAACCGGAATTATATAGTCCGTTCTCAAAACGTTTTTCAATTTTTTAATTCACAAAGGAATTTTCTCTCTACATTTTCCTTGCGTCGGATTTTTTTTCTGTGAGAGGATTGCGCACAATACATTTGGTTGATTTATTTTTCTATTGC
>JACMLS010000358.1 GCA_014379485.1 Bacteroidia bacterium
ACATAAAATAATGGAAAGGGCAGTATGGCTGCGAAATAAATGAAGGGAAGAAGTATGTAATATCCTATCGTTGACAAATTCGTTTTTCGTTTTTCGTTAGTCGTTAGTCGTTAATCGTTAGTTGTTTGTTCGTTGTTCGTTGTTCGTTGCGAGCGTCGCGCCGTAGCGTGAAATAATTGTTTGTTCGTTTAATTATGAAGTGCAAAATTACGATTTTATTATATGAGAGTTTTTGAAAGAAGAGATCATCAATCAACAATCCCAAGCCAACTTGCCAGGTTTCTTGCCCACATTGCCGGAAAACTAAAAGGGCGAAGCATTTTTACAAGTTTGATCTGAAATCCTAAAGAAGTGTTGTGTAAAAACTTAAACCGTTCCCCAAGTTTTTGCATGAACAATGA
Organism: Bacteroidia bacterium; assembly: GCA_014379485.1. Taxonomy (GTDB): domain Bacteria; phylum Bacteroidota; class Bacteroidia; order B-17B0; family Aurantibacillaceae; genus AM-1111. The sequence goes on from JACMLS010000358.1 coordinate 402, forward strand.
GGTAAGCACGGTAGAGCAGATGGTTGATTTCCTGTTCTGAAATTCAGGACGAATTACATCAACCACCATTATGTAACGTGGTTTGTTTGTTTTGTTCCATGCTTCGTGGTTTAAAGCATCTACAAAGATCAGCCATTCACCTTCGTGCCAGCTGCGCTTTTCAGTTTCTACTCTAAAACCGCATTCGGGTAAAGTCCCCGGAACAACAAGTCCGAAGTGGCAACGATAAATTCCGTTGGTATCACCATTGTGGGGTTTAATGACTGCGTCTGCATCGAGCATATTAAAAGAGGCAGAAACAATTCCGGGAATTTGATTTATTAATTCAGTGGTGCGTTTAAAATAATTCTGATGTTTGTAAACTTCAAGGCCCCACCATTTCATTGAGATCGTTTTCCACACACCTGCTTTTTCTGTCATTGCACTATTGAAATAAGTGATTAGGCCTGCTTTTTTCAAATGCTCTTCCAACTCAGTTCTTATTTCTGCAAGGTGTGGTTTTAATTTTTCTGCCCAGGCAAAATCTTTTTCGTTGTAAAATGTAGGCTCATCTCCCTTGTAGGCATCGCGATCGTATATACTGAACCAGAGGGTTTTCATTGCTGTAAAGATAGGGAATAGGCAATAGCGAATAGGGAATAGGGGACAGGAAAGTGAACAGGTAATGGTTAACAGTTTTCAGTTAGTTGGTTTGGTTGGTTAATAGGTTTGAAAAGAGCCGCTAACTATTCACCAATCAAAGCTTCCAGCAACTGAACCCGTTGCAACACTTCCATTGAAAAAACTTTTTGCTGATTTGTTTGCAGGAATTTGAATAAGGCAAGCGATCTGATGTAGTACTTTAAAAGATCTTCTTCTGTTTTGTTTGATTGTTTGATCAAAGCGGTCTGATAAAGAAGTTCTGCTGTAACATGAAGCATATCTTCTGTGAACTTCTTTTTTACAACAAGTTCTTCAATGAGTTTGGATGGCTCAAAAGACAAAAGGTATTCGAGATCTGTTTGGGTAAATTTTTTGAGCGCTTCGTCAACGGCCACTTCGGCTTGTTTGTACTCTTCTTCTCTTTTTAAACCTGATAAAATGCCCATGAACTTTGCAAATTCATCAAGCAGGCGCAAAATAAAATCGTTCTTGTACATCAGGTCTGACGTTTTTTCTTTTTAGCTGCCGGAAAAAGTACGTTGTTAAGAATTAATCTGTAGCCTGCAGAATTAGGATGCAAATTCAGATCTGTCGGAGGATCTTCAACCTTATGCTGATAATCTTCAGGATCATGCCCTGCGAAAAAAGACCAGGTTCCTTTTCCGAATTCTCCGTGCAGGTAGCGGGCTTCTCCGGCTCCTTTATTCTCTCCCATGATCAGCACATTCTTTTTGATGTATTTTTTTTCGTAGCCAGCAGTTTGGCCCCAAAATCCTTTAATCATGGTTTCATGATTCTGGCAAAGCATTGTCGGAATCGGATCCCATTTTGCTGAAAATTCAAAAAGGGTAAAGTAATCGTTCTCTTTTGTAATTCCTTTTTGTCCGCGGGTCTGGTAAGTATCAATATTTGAAAATTCGTATTCGTAAGGATTTGTACTTAAAGAAAAATTTTCAAAAGCAAGGCATTTAGTGTAATCAATTTTTTTGTTCATGTCAGGATCTGAAGCGTCGTGATCAAACATTTCTGCGCACACATCAACGCCTTCTGCAGCCAATGCAATATCATAACTGTCAGAAGCGCTGCACATGGCAAATAAAAATCCTCCGCCAAAACAAAAATCGCGGATCTTTTTTGCAACCGCTAATTTCATTTCAGAAACTTTTGAGAAGCCCAATTTTTTAGCCATTGTTTCATTGGATTTTACTTCTTCCTGGTACCAGGATGCGTTTTTGTAACCTGAGTAAAATCTTCCGTACTGGCCTGTAAAATCTTCGTGGTGCAAATGCAGCCAGTCGTATTTTACTAATGATTCATTCATAATTTCTTCGTCGTAAATTATATCGTAAGGAATTTCTGCGTAAGTCAATACAAGTGTAACGGCATCGTCCCAGGGTTGTTTTCCCTTGGGAGAATAAACGGCCATTTTAGGAGCTTTTTCAAGTTTTACCACATCCTGATTTGCTTCAGGGTTGCTGATCTCTTCAAGAATGGCAGTAGATTGTGCATCGGGAATAACATCAAAAGTAACACCGCGAATAGTACATTCATTGGACATTACTTTATTATAGGGAAACATAAAACTTCCTCCCTTATAATTAAGCAACCATTGCACTTCTACATTATTATTGAGTACCCAATAAGCAATTCCGTATGCCTTTAAGTGATTTTTTTGTCCTGCATCCATCGGAATTAAAATATAACTCGCAAAAGACTGAAGAGAAAAAAAAGAAAGGATAAAAATGAAAAGGTTCCGCATTGTATGATTTTATGAAATAAAGATAGCAATTATTGTGCAGAAAAATTGTGAAGAAATGTAAAAAAATCCGATTGTTCGTTAGTCGTTCTTCATTAGTCGTTTTTTCGTCAACCGTTAACAATTAACTAACAACAGTTAACTGGCAACGATCTTCCAGGACATTAGCATTCTGTCGTCGCTGGCAGAGATAAGGGTTTGCGAGGATTTGTGCCAGAGCAATGAGTTTACGGAGTGGGTGTGTGCAGCGTTGTTTTCGTGGTTAACACGCAAAAGAATTTCCATATTGTTTTTGTTCCAGAGTTTAAACGTTTTGTCGCGGCTGGCACTTGCAATTATTTCCAAAGGTTCAAGATCAATTATTTTGTAGATGGCAAAATTATGTGCGGGGATAGACCTTATTAATGAAAAATTATTTTTCAGATCCCAGAGTTTGAGATGGGCATCACGTCCGCCCGAAAAAAGTGTGTGACTTTTCTCATCCGTTAAAAAGCAATTGGTGGCATGTTCATGCGATTGAAATTCTGTTTTGATCTGCAATGTTTCTGCATTGAGCACAATTGTTTTTCCGCTTCCTTCTGCGAGTAAGATTTCGTTTTCAAAAAAATCAAGGCTCCTCATCTTTGCATCGCTTAGTTTAATTGAATGAAGGTGCTTAAGATTTTGCGGATCGTACACATTTAAAATTCCATCTCCTCCTACAGAAAAAACCAGTTTCAGTTTTTCTGAATACTTAATGTCAAATACCGTAAGTTTATGAAACCTGAATGCGTGAATTTCTTCTTTTTTTAGTGTATCAATTATGTGAATATGGCCATTACCTGTTCCTACCCACAATTG
>JACMLS010000359.1 GCA_014379485.1 Bacteroidia bacterium
CAGTTTGATTTTTGGGATATAGATAAAGCAGCGGGTTGCATCCTAAACCTGCTTGATGATTCAATTCTCAGAAACAAAGTAGTAGAAGACGCTTCTGATAATCTAAATACGATCACCTGGGACTCTTCTGCGCAAAAGGTAATGAATGCGTATTCATCCAATCATTTTGTTTAATCAATATTAAAATCAAGTCTATGCCATCTGTTTGTTTATATTTTCAGGTACACCAGCCATTCAGAATCAGGAATTTTTCTTTTTTCGATATTGGCAATTCTCATTTTTACGAAGACGATGCAAAGAACGAGGAAATTTTAAATAAGGTTGCAGAAAAATGTTACCTGAAAACAAATAAAAAAATGCTCGATCTCATCCATCGCCACAACGGAAAATTCAGGATATGTTACTCTCTTAGCGGAACAGTAATTGAGCAATTTGAAAAATTCAGGCCCGATGTATTGCAATCTTTTATAGAGCTGGCTAAAACGGGTTGTGTGGAATTTCTATCTGAAACCTACGCACATTCACTAAGTTTTATTTACTCTAAAACAGAATTTGTAAGGCAGGTTAAAAAACACAGTGATGTAATCAGAAAATATTTTAACCAGGTTCCAACAGTATTCAGAAATACAGAATTAATTTACAATAATGAACTCGCTGTTTTTTTAGAAGAGATGGGTTACAAAGGGGTTTTATGTGAAGGAGTGGACAGGTTGCTTGACGGAAGAAGTCCCGATTTTATTTATCGCTCTGTCGGAACAAAAAATTTAAAATTACTTCTAAAAAATTATCGCTTATCTGATGATATTGCTTTTCGTTTTTCAGATAAAGGATGGAAAGAATTTCCGCTTACCCCTGATAAATTTACAAACTGGGTGCATAGCATTGCAGGCAATGGCGAAACCATTAACCTGTTCATGGATTATGAAACATTCGGAGAACACCAGTGGGAGTCTACAGGGATTTTTGAATTCCTTGATAAGCTGCCTGAAAAAGTATTAGCGCATCCTGACTTTTGTTTTAAAACACCTTCAGAAGTAATTGCCTCAAGTGAAAACGGTGATCTGTATGATGCGCACGATTTTATTTCGTGGGCAGATACTGAGAGAGATCTTTCTGCCTGGTTAAGCAATTCAATGCAAAAAGAAGCATTCAGCCGTATTTATTCAATTGAGCAGGATGTGATGACTTGCAATGACCCCGAACTATTGAATGTGTGGGAAAGATTGCAGACTTCAGATCACTTTTATTATATGTGTACTAAATTCTGGAACGATGGCGATGTACACAAATACTTCAGTCCTTTCGATTCTCCTTATGACGCATATATGTATTTTATGAATGTGTTCAGCGACCTTGAGTGTAAAGTAAAAGGCATTTGCAAAAAAATAAAGAGAAAAGAACTTTCTGCAAAACAGGCAAATAGAAAAACTGAAACAAAATTAAATTCCAAAACCATTGATAAGGCATCTCCCCCGGAAAACGAACCTGCACAGGATAAAACAACCGAATACTATTCTAAGATGTTTGGTTATATGAGCGAGGTTTGAACCTGAATTGGCAAGAAATTTTTATTTAAGCAAAGCTAAAACGCTTTGCTTTTTTTATGCAATGAAAAAAAACAATCTCAATACAGGATCAAGCGGTATTTCCAGAAAGTGTAAAACACAATAGAACTTTACATTCATTTAATACCAGTTGACCCTAACTAGCCGAACCTCAAAAAGTATTTAATGCTCTAATTTCAAATGAATTTAGGACAATAAAAACGAATTTAATCTGCAAGAAATTTAAAAGAATGTCCTTTTTTCTTGCAGATTCTCTCTACGTTAATTTCCGGA
>JACMLS010000360.1 GCA_014379485.1 Bacteroidia bacterium
ACAATACTTGCAATCTGAGTCAGGTTATAATCGTTAATGTTCATGTTAAGAACAATGATTCCACCGGGTTCCTGCACGCTTGTAATGCCGGCCATTTTTTCCAATACAGAACGCTGCGTAATACTGCCTGCAAAGTTTTCCTGTTCATCAAGCACGGGCAATAAAGACAGGTTTAACCTTGCCATTAATTTAATTGCATCGTATGCGTGCTGGTTGGTGTGAATTACAGGTTTTGTAAGATTGAGTTTTAAATTATCAATAGAAAAGTCAGGATGATTAGAATCCAGCAATTCAGATTCAGAAACAATTCCTATCAGTTCTTTTCCATTAATTACCGCCAAATGGTTTACTTTAAATTCTTCCATCCAGTTCAGCGCAAGATCTACAGTATCCGTATATTTCAACGGCGGAATCTCATCAGTTATCAAATCATTTACTATCATATTCCTTCGCTCGTTTTAAGACAATTTTTTTAATTAAAAAGAAAAATCATGAATACTTTACCAAAAAAAGTTTTCGCGCAGCCTTTGTTTCACAGACCTTCCTTAACCACCAAAAATACGAAAAAAATTCGTTTTTTCCTCTTATGAAGAAACGCTCAAATGCCTGATTTTATTGGGCTTCAAGGCCATTTTAGTGAAAATTTGTGGAAAAACTGCCTGTTCACAGAAATTTGGACACAAATCAACGGAATCTCCCTAAAAAAATGGGTGTAGCTTGAATTAAGTATTATGCTATTTTTGGTAGAAATTTTATGACAAAACTGAGCGTAAACATAAACAAGATCGCCACTTTAAGAAATTCGCGCGGACATAATGTGCCTGATCTGTTGAAAACAGCAATGGATATTGAGCGTTTTGGAGCAGAAGGAATTACTGTTCATCCGCGTCCTGACGAAAGACACATTCATTACAAAGATGTATATGATCTGAAACCAATTTTAAAAACTGAGTTTAATATTGAGGGAAATCCGAAAGAAAAAAAATTTGTTGATCTGGTTTTGGAAGTAAAACCAACGCAGGTTACGCTTGTGCCTGACACGCAAGGGCAATTAACTTCTGATCACGGCTGGGACACAGTGCAGGAAAAAAATTACCTGCAGGAAATAATTGCTGAATTTAAAAATGCCGGAATCCGCACAAGCATTTTTGTAAATGCAGACCTGAAAATGGTAGAAGGTGCAAAAGAAACCGGAACAGACAGAATTGAATTGTACACAGAAAGCTATGCGAAAAATTATTCTTCCGACAGAGAAAAAGCAATTTTACCTTTTGTAGAGGCCGCATTGCTTGCGCAGAAATTAAATTTAGGTGTTAACGCCGGACATGATCTGAGTCTTGAAAATTTAAAATTTTTTAAAGAGCGCATTCCGTTTGCGCTTGAAGTTTCTATTGGCCACGCTTTAATTTCTGACGCCTTGTATTTTGGTTTAGAAAATGTTGTGCAGATGTATAAACGTTGCCTGAAATAAAATATACGCGGATGGCTGGAAGAGTGGAAGTATGCAAGATTGTGGGTACCCGCGTTCACCATAACCCAGTCTTCCAACGCTCCATCATTCCAACCAATAAAAAACTCAAATAAAAAAACTCATGACCCTCTTCTCAAGAAAATACGGCGCCGGAAAACCACTTGTTATTTTACATGGTTTATTCGGACAGAGCGATAACTGGAATACGCTTTCAAAAAAATTTGCAGAAAATTCTTTTGAAGTTTTTACTGTTGACTTGCGCAACCACGGACTTTCGCCTCACAGCGATGAATGGTCTTACGAATCTATGGCGCAGGACCTGAAAGAATTTATCGTCGAAAATAATTTAGAAAAACCTTTTCTTATTGGCCATAGCTTAGGAGGAAAAGTGCTGATGTTTTTTGAAATGATGTTTCCGGACATTGCAGAAAAAATAGTAGTAGTAGATATGGCGCCCAAAGCTTATCCGCCACATCATAACGAAGCATTAAAAGCGCTGATGGCTGTTGATCTTGAAAAAGTTTCTTCGCGCAAAGACGCAGAAAATAAATTAAATGAATTTGCGCTTGATTTTGGCACAAAACAGTTTTTACTAAAGAATCTGTATCGCCTTACTGAAACTGAAAACCAAAAATTATTCGGCTGGCGTTTTAATTTAAAAACCATTA
>JACMLS010000361.1 GCA_014379485.1 Bacteroidia bacterium
CCTGTTCCGTTCAGTACTGCATTGTTTCCATTATCAAGGTGCAGCGTTTTGCAATCATCTGAATAATAAGAATCGTAATTGGTAGCCCAGCTTAAAACGCCTGAAGTATTAAATTTTGAAGCGAACATATCTCTGTCTCCGGAAGCTGATTGCTTTGTTCCTCCAACAAATAAATTTCCAAGAACGTCTGCTTTAATAGAATGGCTTTCTGTAGAAATATAAGTTACATCGTTGTAAACTGTAGAATAGGATTGTGAACCAGAACTTGTGTTTTTGGAAATGAGGGCAGATGCATTAGAAGGACTTGTGAAGTGGTTGGTTGAAATAAAATTGTTTCCTGCAGCATCAAGCGTAAGATCGCCGCAAGTGGCAAAAGTCTGCCCTGCTTTATGATATTTTTTTGACCACTGCTGTCCACCCGAAGCATTGTACTTAATTAGAAACACACTGGTGTTGGTTGCCGTTGTATCTGCTATAGTACCGGTAACAAAAGTATTTCCGCTTCCGTCAATTTCAATATTGCAACCCATATCATCACTGTTTGCATTTCCATTTAAAAATTTTGTCCATAAAAAGGAACCGGCCGAGTTGGTTTTGAATGTGGTGTAATCGTAGTTTCCGGTAAGGCTGTTCATGATCTTACCTGTAACGTAAGCATTGTTTGCTGCATCAGTAACTACATCAAAAGCCTCGCCAATTGTGTAGCCAATGGGATGATATTTTTTTTCCCACACTAAAGTACCTGTTGCAGAAATTAAACCAACGCTCAAAGAGTCGCTGTTGGCGCCCGCAAAATATACGTTGTTGCTGTTGTCAAATGCCATTGCATTGGCCTGGCTGCTGGTGTAGTACTGGCAGGCAATTACCTGCTCCCAGATAATTGTGCCCGTTGGCGAAAGTTTAACTATTGTAGGTTTCCAGTTCCAATAAGAAGTAACAAAGGCCTCCCCGCACACATAAATATTTCCGCTGGCATCCACTTTAATGTCATAACCAAAATTTGTATTGTTGGAAGCTTCATTATACCTGAAAGTATTTACGGCAGCGCCTGAGTTATCAAATTTTGTGATCAGTGCATCATTATTGTCGTTAGATAGAACGTAATAAAAACCGTTATTATCCTTTACACTTTTAACAACTGTTTCGTTGCTGCTCGAAAATCCGTTATTACTTTTTATCCATTGTCTTGTGGGGGCAGAATTCTGACCCATCATTCCGCCAATTAAAATAAGTGCTGCAAAGAGTAGTGTAATTTTTTTCATGTTGTAGTCGCAATAGCCTTGCGAAGGCGGTCTTGTTTTTTGTAGGATCAACAGCACCTTGTATTATGTGTCTGTGCGTGTTAATATCCGATAGCTAATTTCTGCAATAAATGCAGCTTTTGAGCCGCTATCTATTTACCGTTGAGTGACGGGCAACCAACGGGGCATTTTTAATGACGAACGTTACGGCAGATTTGGAGAAAGAGACTGATTTTTGTTAATTTTATCATTCGTGAATTAGGGATGCGCAAACTTTTTTTTTTCTTTCTTGTTTCAGGTTGTCTGTTTTTAGCAGGCACTCTGAACGCGCAGGCAAGATTTTTTTTATTGAAAGGAGATAGTGTTTATAGCGCTGGCAACCCCGGCCTGGCTATTGAGTTTTATCTGAATGCAATTACAGGGACTGATTCAAACAGAAGCATCAGCAAATTCAATAAAGTATATATTTTTCGCAGACTGGGAAATTGTTACATGGACATTAATAATCTCGGCCTGGCAAAAAAGTACTTAGCCGAAGGCCTTGAGTTGATAAAGGATGAACCTGAAAGTATGAGCGCCGCTCTTTTGTATGGCGACCTGGCGCAATTTTTTTTCAGGAGTGGTGAAACCGACAGTTCTTTTTACTACATAAAAAAGCAAAATAAGCTTGCCTTAAAATTAAATAGCGATTCGCTTTTATATTCTTCTGACCAAGCCTTTGCAATTTATTTTTCAGGGAGAAAAGAATTTGAAAGAGCTTCAGAAAAATATTTCAGCTCGCTTGCAATTGCACATAAGGCAGGTCTGTACAAACAATTACCTGAAGCATTTAATAATATTGGCACTTTTTATTTTGAGCAAAATAAATTTAAAGAGGCTCTTGTTTTTTTCGATTCCAGCTACCAGTTCGCAAAAAAACTGGATGATAAAAATAATTTGTGGTACAGTCTCTATAACCTGGCAGAAACCTGGTACGCATTAAAGGATTTCGAAAAAGCTTACCAATGGAAAATGATGTACACGGAACTGAATGCGCGTATCATGAGCAATGATAATAATAGTAAGATTGCAGAAATGCAGAGTAAATACGAGTTGAATGAAAAAGAAAGAAGCCTGTTTAAACTCAAGGCTGCTAACAGGGTACTGCAAGACAGAACAGAAGAAAAAAGCGAGCAATTATTTTTTGTTTTTCTAATTTGCCTGCTGGTGTTTTGCGGAATAGGAACAGTGTTTTATTTTTATTTCCGCATCAGGAAAAAGAATAAAATAATTCTCAGGCAACAGCAACAAACAATACAGAATACAGTACTTGTTAACGAGCTGAATGAGAAACTTGCGCGTTTTTCATCGCAGATAGATCCCGAAATATTTTTCAGGACAATTGAGCATTTGAAACAGGAATGCAAAAGTAATTTTTCTTCTGAACAAAGCATGGAAATAGTAAGTGAGCTTGCTGCTTTAATGCGCTCTTCTCTTGAGCTGGGAAGTAAAAACAAGATCACATTGGCAGAGGAACTTTCTTTTTTGAAAAAGTACTTTTACCTCGAAAAATTAAATGAAAAGATTTTAAAAGAAGCAGTATTTGAATTTGTGGGAGAAGAAGACTCCGATGCGTATGAGCTTTCTCCTATGTTGCTTCAGCCGCTTTTTTATGCCATAATCGCTGCAGTTAACAGAAAAACGATCAATGAACAATTAACGTTCTTGTTTGAAATAAAAAAAACGCAGGAAGTTCATTTCCTGGAATGCAGAGCAAAAGAATTGCCTCTGCTGCTATTTCAAGGCGGGCTGCAAAGTGATTTTTATGAAAAGGAAAAATCTTTTCAGGCAGCGCATTCACGCATAAGAGATGAATGGAAAAAAGCCGGAAAAGAAGTGCCCGCTGTTAATTGGTTGAACGGAGAGTTAGTGATCATTATTCCTTTAACCGAAATTTATTAGTGAGAAGCCTGATTAAATATTTAGTTATTCTATTTGCAGGAATTTTATTTTCCCACGGCAAGCTTTCGGGCCATCCAAAATATGAGCCTGATACGCTTTCTTTAAAAAAAGCAGATTCTGCAGGTTTTGCTTTTGAAAAACGATCTGAGTATGACAGCGCTCTTTTTTATTATCTGCGAATCAGAAAAGAATGGATACAAAGCGGTAGAAAAGAGAAGATGACGCTCTACTTTTTAAAAACAGGAAGAGTGAAACTTGC
>JACMLS010000362.1 GCA_014379485.1 Bacteroidia bacterium
CTGATTAGTTTCGTTTTTTTGTAAGGATTGTTGATCTGGTTCGTCTGTAAAGAAAACAATGGCTTATGAAAATTAAGGTTTTACTTTTAGCTGGTATTTATTTGAATATGAATGTTGCGTTTGCACAAACATCTGTCAGCCGGCTCGTTTTAATTGAACAGTTTACAAACTCAGGCTGTAGTATTTGCGCAAGTCACGATCATTGGATCTCTGATTTTACAGACAATAATCCTTCGGCGGCTGTAGAAATATCGTACCATACTTCTTTTCCGTATTACGATTCCATGTACTTTGAAAACCCTGCGGAATCAAATGCACGAACAGCATTGTACGGCGTTCCGGGTGTTCCGTGGTCTGTTATTGATGGAAATTTTTATTCAAACGCAACATCTTCGTTAAACAGTGCAATTACCAGCACTGTTACCGCGCGTCAGTCAAACGCCCCTGCTTATTCCATCTCAACATCGGGTACATCACTTTTGGCCAATAATTTATCAGGTCAGTTTATTTTTGAAAGTATTGATGCCGCTAATATTTCAAAAAATCTTGTTGCCCATGTTGTAATAGTAGAAAAGAATGTTCTTAAAAATTCTTATGCCGCTTCGCCCGGCACAAATACACAAACCGTTTATAAAAACGTAATGCGTAAAATGATTCCCAATGTCTCAGGAACTGTTTTATTAAATAAAAACCTTAACGGAAAAGATACGGTTGTTCTGAACTGGAATTTGCTTCACATTAAAAATCCTAATGAAGTAGCTGTTGTTTGTTTTGTGCAGGATAGTTCAAGCAAAGAGATCTTACAAGCTGCAACTTTTGATGTTGTAAGTACAGATATTTCTAAACTGCAATTTAACGGTCAGTTGTTTTCTGTTTTCCCAAATCCTTCTTCAGGGGTTGTATACATTTCTGTAAATTCTGCTGTTGAAAAAGAAACGCAACTGGAATTTATTACTTTTGATGGAAGAATAATAAAAACAGAACATTTAATCCTTTCAGACAAGCCAAAACTTGTTTCAATTTACGGAATGTCTCCGGGAGTTTACTTGCTTAGGTTAAAAGATTCTGCGGGAAATTGTTCGGTAAAAAAAATACTGATCGATCAATAAAATAATTCAGAGTTCAGGAATTACCATTTCCAAAAAAGATTTTATTTTTTCTTCTTCTCCCGGCTCAAAAGAAGTGTATTCTTCGTCTTTTTTAAACCAGGTAAGTTGCCGTTTTGCGTAGCGACGGGTATTTTGTTTTATCAGTTCAATACATCTTTCAAAACTTATCTTTCCTTCTAAGTGATCAAATAGCTCTTTATAACCAACCGTATTAAGTGCGTTTAAACTACGGAAGGGCAGGAGGGAGTTCGCTTCTTGCAACCAGCCCTGTTGCATCATTATTTCTGTGCGTTCATTTATTCTCTCATAAATTATTTTGCGATCTGTATCTAAAAGAATTTTAATGATGTTGAAAGGTCTTTCTTTTTTTTGTCCGGTTTTAAGCGAACTGAAAGTTTTGCCTGTTCCAATAAAAACCTCAAGCGCGCGTAACAATCTATGAGGGTTATGTATGTCTGCGCGATTAAAATAGGCGGGATCTTTTTCTTTTACTTGATTTTGTAACCATAAGATTCCTTTCTCTTTAAATTCTGCATTCAACTTTTTTCTTATTGCGGGGTCTATCTCATCAAACTCATCAAAGCCGTTACATACTGCATCAATAAATAAACCCGAGCCTCCGCACATAATAACAATGTCTTTTTCCCTGAAGAGATCGCCCAGTTTATTTAAAACATCGGTTTCAAATTTACCGGCGTTGTAATTTTGGTGAATGGAAATGTGACCAATAAAATGATGAATGATTCCCTGCATTTCATTTTCTGTGGGTTTTGCAGTTCCAATACTCATTTCCTTGTAAAACTGCCGGCTGTCTGCAGAAATAATTTCGGTGTCAAAATGTTTTGCAAGGTAAATGGCCAGAGAGGTTTTTCCAATGGCAGTTGGACCTGCAATAACTAATAAAGTTTTGATTTTTTTCACCTCCCGAAAATTAAGAATTTCTTTGCAAAAAGAGGTGGAAGTGTAATTGATTGTAATAAATTATAGTTGAGAAATCTGATTTTGAATTACAACCAATTACCGCAAATTACAATCAATAACTCCTGATTAATTTAATCCACTTCAATTCCGGCTTCATTACAATGTCTTATTACTTTCAGATATTCTTCCAGCGGTTTTTCTTTTTCCCACAGAGCTGAATAGAGTGACATTCCGTAAAATCCGAGTTCTTTTACTTTTTCAACTTTGCTGGCATCAATTCCTCCTCTTGCAATTATTTTTTTGCCTGACTTTGCGTTTACGGCACGCAAACCTTCTTCGTAAAACCCGCTCTGGTATTTTCCGGTAAGCGAATCGAATATAGGGCTCAGAAAAAGATAATTATACTCGTAAGGCTCCTGATCATACAACGTAGCAAGTTTTGAGTGAGAGGCAGAAAGGATCATTGATTTTAATGGCCTTTTGAAATTGAGCAGTTTTAAACGGTACCAGGTTTTATAAGTTTTTCTTAAATGGGCTTTTGTAAAATGAATTCCGCCCAGGTTAAATTTTCCGGCAAGGATATGATGAGAGTGTATAACAATATTTTTATGAAACTGTGGTTTGATCTGTTTAATGTAATTGGCCAGTTCTACTGTAGAAAGTTTTGGCTTGCGCAAATGAAAAGACATTAAGCCATTCTCAAACATCTCGTTTATACAATCTGCTTCTTTTTCATCAAGCCTGTTTGAGGAAATTACAATGACCTTCATTTAAAACCAATTAGATTAATATAGACAAAGATGAAATTTCTTTTATTAAAAGCAAATTATTTTCGATAGCATTTCCAACCACAATAAGGTCTGCCCCCGCTTTTAAGATCCTTTCTGCTTTTTTTGCGCTGTCAATTCCACCACCAACTGCCAATGAAACTGATACTTGTTTCTTTACTTTTCGTATCAGCGAAAGTGGGATCGGATATTTTGCCCCGCTTCCCGCTTCAAGATAAATGATCTTCTTTCCAAGCATTTCTCCTGCCAAAGCTGTTGAAACTACTAATTGCTCATTCTTTGCAGAAATAGATGCCGAACCGGTTACTTTTTCTGTGCTCGATTTTTTTCCTCCGTTTATAAGAATGTAGCCTGTTGGTATGGTTTCAATTTTACTCTTTTTAATTTTCAGTGCAGCAGCAGTTTGTTTGCCTATCAAAAATTCAGCGTCTCTGCCTGAAAGGAGGCTTAAAAACAACAACGCATCTGCCTTTGCGGAAACCTGTTCTGTACTGCCGGGAAAAATGACAAGGGGAATTCCGGAATTTTTTTTAATGAACCTTATAACCTGATCAAAATCACTTTTCTTAACCTCAGATCCGCCCACAAAAAAAAGATCAACCTTGTATTTATTCGCCTCAAAAATTACTTTCTCATCAAACTTATCAGGATCGATGAGTACGCAAAAAAGTTTTTTTCTTTTTTCAGTTTTGTCATTTATGAATTGATAGACTGACTTCATTTTAATTTTTTAAACTTTACTTTGCCTTTCTTAAAAAGAAGATTTTATTTTCTCATTATAACTTTCCAAACTTTCCAAACTTTCCAAACTTTCAACTTTCTACACTTTGTTTCGCCTTTCCTTAAGAGATGGTTTGTTTTCCCTCCAGAACTTTCTAAACATTCCAAATTTTTTTATCCGCAGAAGTCTTAAGACGGAGGCGGACAACTTTCCAAACTCAATTAATCGGATAAGAGATCAGGTATTCGTCCATCTGCTCTATCTTAAGTTGCTTTGTAAATTTTACATTATCCATACAGCAGGTTGCCTGTATTATTTCATCACTTTCCTTAAATGGTTCAATTAATAAATGTTCTATAAACTCCACTTTTCTTTCTGAGTGAATTTTGTACATGGTTTCTTTTACACACCAGGCCATAATATGCATGAGCACATTTTTTTCCGGAATAAAACTCTTTTCTTTTTCAGATAAAAATTTGTGCCTGATCTTTAAAACCTTGTCTCGTATCAATTCTACATCTAAACCGGTATGTGTATTTCTTTCATCTGCAAAAATGGCCAGCAGATCATGCGAGTGGCTGATTGAAATTCCGCCCGGCAGATCTTTTACAAATGGTTTGCCATTCTCATGATATTCTAATTTCGGGTTTTTTTTATGAAAAAGCAGGTTTAAAAGGTAAAGGGTTCCGTTCTTTTCAGTTTCTCTTTTTGTGGGGGCCGGATTTTCTTTAACAAATTCATGCATCCAAAGCAAGGCAAGGCGGCAATCTGTATTAATCTGGCGAATCTGGTTCATGCTAAAAGCGATGTTTATGATTCAAAACCTTAAAAAAAAAGAGATTTCCATACTTTTCAACCTTTTATTGTTATTGCCCCTGCTTATTTGGCAATTACAGCCCTATGCAGTAAATTTGTTTCCCGAAATAAATCGGATCATCAAAAATAACCAAATTAAACTAAAAAACATGTCAACTACAACCGTGGGAAATTTTGTAAAATACAAAGTAAAGGACCTTTCACTTGCAGAGTGGGGCAGAAAAGAAATGAAATTAGCTGAGGTAGAAATGCCCGGTTTAATGAGCCTTCGTAAAGAATTTGGTGCAAGTAAACCTTTAAAAGGGGCACGTATTGCCGGTTGTTTGCACATGACCATTCAAACAGCAGTACTTATTGAAACGCTTGTAGAACTGGGTGCAGAAGTAACCTGGAGTTCTTGTAACATTTTTTCTACACAAGATCATGCTGCCGCTGCAATTGCCGCTGCCGGAATTTCTGTGTACGCATGGAAAGGAATGAATGCCGAAGAATTTGACTGGTGTATTGAGCAAACCGTGTTTTTTGGAGAAGATAAAAAACCATTGAACATGATTTTGGATGATGGCGGAGACCTTACAAATTTAGTGTTGGATAAATATCCTGAATTAGTAAAAGGAATTAAAGGCCTTTCTGAAGAAACAACAACCGGAGTTCACCGTTTATACGAGCGTATGGCTAAAGGCACTTTACCATTGCCTGCTATTAACGTTAACGATTCTGTTACAAAATCTAAATTCGATAATAAATACGGTTGCCGCGAAAGTCTTGTTGATGCGATTCGTCGTGCAACAGATGTAATGCTTGCCGGTAAAGTTGCCGTTGTTGCAGGTTATGGCGATGTTGGAAAAGGTTCTGCACAATCTTTAAGCTCGCAAGGTGTGCGTGTTATGGTAACTGAAATTGACCCGATCTGCGCATTGCAGGCTTGTATGGATGGTTACCAGGTTGTGAAAATGGACAACGCAGTCCCTCACGCAGATATTATAGTAACTACTACAGGAAATAAAGACATTGTGGTTGATCGCCATTTCAAAAAAATGAAACACAACGCAATTGTTTGTAACATTGGCCACTTCGATACTGAAATTGATATGGCCTGGTTAATGAAAAATTACGGACACACACGCGATACCATTAAACCACAAGTAGATCTTTTTACTGTTGATGGAAAAGATATTATTGTACTTGCAGAAGGACGTTTGGTAAACTTAGGTTGCGCAACCGGCCACCCATCATTTGTAATGAGCAACTCTTTCTGTAACCAGACTCTGGCTCAGTTAGAACTTTGGACAAATACTGCAGCTTACGAAAACAAAGTATACGTTCTCCCAAAACATCTTGATGAAAAAGTAGCTATGTTGCATTTAGGAAAATTAAATGCTGAGTTAGATGTTCTTACAAAAGATCAGGCAGATTATATTGGTGTTCCGGTTGCGGGACCATTTAAATCTGATGCATATCGTTATTAATAGTCGCACTTCGACAGGGCTCAGTGTGACAATTGAAGCGAGCTCAGTGTGACAATCGTTTGGTTTTAATGAATCCCCGGAGTGAAATGCTTCGGGGATTTTTTTAATGAATAACTTAGCCGGATAAAATTGTTTTGAAATACTGGAATAAAATAGCGAACATTGGTGTAAAACCCGGTTTCAGTAATGCTGATCTCAGGCGCATTCAGTTAATTAATAAAATTAATTTTTTCTGTACCGGTTTTTCGTTTTGCTTTATTCCCTGCGCTTTTTTGTTTGGTATGAAAAACTATGTACCATACCAGTTCATAACGGGTGCATTGTGTCTTTTTTCTTTTTTTTTAAGCTATAAAGGTTTATTTACCGCCTCTTCTCTATGGTTAATTTTTGTACTTACTACAAATCTTTTTTATTGTAATACAAGCTATCACGGTACAGGTGTTGAGCATTTTTTTTTCCCGATTGCAATAATGCCTTTTGCTACTATTAAAAAAAAATCTATCACTTACGTAATTGTATGCTGGTGCGTTTTTGGTTATTTTCTTACAAAGTATTTTGTTGGAGTACTGCCTCCTATGGGAAAAATTGAGGAGCCACAGTTAACCATCATTTTCAGCCTTGTTTTACTCGCCGCCTTTGCCTCAGTAATAATTATCATCGCCAATTTAAAAACAGCTAATGACCGCTTTGAAGAAAATCTTTTGCAGCAAAAGAATTTAATGGAAGAGCAAAAAATGATGGTAGAAGAAAAACAAAAAGAAATTTTAGACAGTATTTATTATGCCCGCAGAATTCAGCGCGCTTTAATTACTTCAGAAATGTATATTAAACGGAATCTTGAAAAATTGAAGAAAGATTCTTCTGAAAAATAGAAATTATGAAAAAAATAC
>JACMLS010000363.1 GCA_014379485.1 Bacteroidia bacterium
ATCATCAATATCCTGTTCGGGTGTTGTCCACCCGAACCTTAGAAAGCTACCTTTGTAAATAGATCCCCTTAGAAATTTTAATTTTCACAAGTTAGTTTACTGAATGCCCGACCAGCAAAAAATAAAAAAAGGAGTTATTTTCCTTTCTCAATATCCTGTTCGGGTATTGTCCACCCGAACCCGGGAAAGCTACCTTTGTAAATTAATCCCCTTAGAAATTTTAATTTTCACAATTGAGCTTACTGAATTCAATCAACTAAAAATAAAAAAAGGAATCGATTTTCTTTCTCAATATCCTGTTCGGGTGTTGTCCACCCGAACCCGGGAAAGCTACCTTTGTAAATAAATCCCCTTAGAAATTTTAATTTTCACAAGTTAGCTTACTGAATGTCCAATCAACTAAAAATAAAAAAAGGAATCAATTTCCTTTCTCCCTTCTATGATTTTTTTGCTTTCATTTTTTTCGGAAATGCTATCTGGCGTTCTCAAAAACATTTTGTTCCTGAGTTGAGCGCATCTAAAAGTGTTCTTATACTTGGTGGTGGAACCGGAAAAATCCTTGAAGAATTAATGAAACATAAAACCGGCGAAAATTATTTTTATGTTGATGTCTCAGACAAAATGATCCTCAAAACAAAAAAGAGAATTCAAAAGCATTTTCCTGAGAAATTAAATACTGTAGCATTTATCTGCGGTTCAGTAAACGATCTTCCTTATCAAACTAATTTCGATCTGATTGTAACGCCTTTTGTGCTCGATTTTTTTTCTGATGCTGAACTTGCTGAAGCTATGAATGCTTTAAACAAAAAACTTTCACCAGACGGAAAGTGGCTTTTTACAGATTTTAATATTCCGCAAAAAGGTTTTATGCGTTTGCTTTCAAAAATTTACATAAGCATTCTTTATTTCTTTTTCAGAATTGTTTGTGGGCTGCGTGTGGAACGACTTCCTGACTTCGAAAAATATTTTTCTGAATTGAATTTCAAAATGGAGAAAGAAAAATATTTTTTTGGTGTGATGATGGTTGGAAGAGTTTATGCGAGATAATTTTTTTGTGTAGCTGATCCTCCAATAATTTTCGGTTCTGTACTTTTAAAAGTATAGTTCATTGCAGTTAGTTGTAATATTAGTCAGCCTCTAATGTGGCAAGAATTTTAGTTGCAACTTCCATTTCCGGTTCATTTTTAAATTCTTTCAAAATAAATGAAAATGTTTTTATGATCTCAAAAGTATATTTCAGCCAATAGTAATGTACGTCGTTATAGCTGTATTTTTCCCAGTTTATTTTGTCCAGCTCTTCGCTTTCAAATTTGGGCCACAGGTGTTTTTCTGTAAGTAATTCCTGCACGCATTCAATTTTAATGTCTGCTGGTTCTCCCAGAAAAAAGTCAAATTGAAATTTTGCAGCTTTTGCAACGTCTAATATCTGGTATAAAACATCCGTCTTATTCGTTTTGTCAAAAGATAAAAACCGCAACAAAAATAATAGTGTAAAGGGTGTTGCCATTATAATTCCATCCGTCTCGTGCACAATATTACTTCCTATTTCGCGGATGGCTATTTTTTGCCTTACGTGTGAGTCAGCAAGCAGTTCGTAAAAGTAATCCGGAAAATCAGTTGAACGCCCATACCAATGCACAAGCCGGTTCCATGGAAGATCCTCGAGCCCAACTGAAAAATAAAATTCTTTGTCTGTTTGCATTCCTGGTGTTATTGCTATTGATTTTTTTTTTTGAAAAAACTGTCTGCCTTACGGTCTGGAAATTATTTTTTAATAAGCCTGTTTAAATGTTTTGAGATATAGTTTTCGGATGTTATTAATGCTCTCTGTATTCTGCTCGCGTATCTTATACTATCCAACACCTCTTTTTGTTTTTCTTCTATCAATAGTTTTTGCTCTTCTGTTTCTTTGCTTTTAATTTCTATAATTTGTTTCTGCTTATTCGTAAGCCTGAATCGTTTATACAGGAGTGTTGAGAAGACCATAACGATCAGTAAAACTCCAGCAACAGCAAAAATTATTACCTGTTGTTTCTTTTTTTCTTCTGTACTGATCGCTTTTTCTGCTTCGGCTTTTAGTTTAAGCTCCGATTCTTTTTTCTCGAACTCAAAATTCATTTCTGCTTGCCCAAGTTTAGTTGAGTTGATGCTGTCTCTTTCTGAAATATATTTTTTATAATATTCAAGTGCTTTATCGGCATTGCGCCCTTTAAAATCAGGTGAAGCGTATATTTCTCCAAGCGCGTGGTTTGAATTTGCAATGTATTCTAAATAATTTGCTTCTTTTCCAAGTAATAAACTTTTGCTGCAATATTCAAGCGCCTTGCTGTAATTTTTTTGTTTGTTCTCAGCAGATTCGCCTGCAACAGAAGCGAGTTTCAGGTAGCAGTTGCCTATGCTTCCAATAGCTTTTACAACTGCCCGTTTGTCTCCAACCTCTTCTGCTAAGGTCAGCGATTTAAAAAGATGATCCAAAGCTTCTGTGTATTTGCCCTGCTTTAAATAAAGTTTGCCCATGTTGTTATACGTAATGGCAAAACCTTGTTTATCTTTTGTTTCTTCTCTTAATTTTATTGCTTTAAAATAAAAATCAAATGCTTTCACATCATCTCCTTGTTCTCTATAACTGTTTCCAATACAATTATAGGTATTGGCAATACTCGCTTTGTCGCCAATTTCTTCTGCTATTTTCAGCGATTTAAAAAATTGATCAAGCGCTTTGTTATTGTAATCCATCTTTGCAGAAAGTTTATCAGACAACTCTCCCTGACTCTGATAAATGTCGCCAACATAATGAATGGAATAAGAAATCCCTGATCTGTCATTGATCTCCTCTCTGAGTTTTAATGCAGCAAATTGATATTCTAATGATTTTACATAATCGCCCTGAAACTCATAAATACGACCAGAATAACAAAGCGCATTGGCCAAAC
>JACMLS010000364.1 GCA_014379485.1 Bacteroidia bacterium
CACTCGCCACGTTACTCAATGCCTCTGCCCCACTGGCGCGCATTACAAAATTCATGATCCTTGCAATAAAAGCAACAATGCGCTGCATTAATCCTATATGATATAAAATTGCAACGAGCACACACACCAAAATAATGGTGGCAGTTACACTGAACGCAAAAACAAAAGTGTGTGGTGTATTATAATTTACCGGAATTCCGCTGTGATTATCAACCATCACTCCACCATAAACAAATCCTGCTCCCTGCGCGGCAAACTGTTCAATTTTTCCCATTCCCCTTCCTAACCACGAAAAAAATTGAGTAACGGGCGCCACTTTTAAAACCAAAACGGCAATTAAGATCTGCAGACCAATTCCGCTGAACACTAAACGGTAATTGATCTTTTTTTTGTTGTTGGATAACAAAAAGGCAATTCCGAAAATGAAAACAATTCCTAATAAACCTGTAAATCTTTCCATGAAAATGTAAGAATAAAGATCCGGGCTTACCGGAATTAATCCGAAAGCTAAGAAAAAAAGGTGCTCATCTCAAAAAAAAAGGGATTAATTTTCTCAGGTATTCGCTACGCGACCAGAAAACTAAAGGGGTGTTTGTTTCAGTAACCAAAAGTTCATCGCTACGCGACTGATTTTTACAAAAGCAAAAAGCCCTTCAGTTAAGAAAGGCTCTTAAAATTATTTGCTGGTTCTCAATACCCAAAAACCCATTCACCCAATTATTACGATCAGCTTCCCGGAAAGATAGGTTTGCGTTTGTTTAAGAATGCGCTTACACCTTCTTTAAAGTCTTCGGTAGAAAATAATTTTCCGAATTCTTCAATTTCAACTTCGTACCCGTTTTCGTGTTTGTTGAAACCTGCGTTAATTACTTTTATTGCAGTACGAACAGCTACCAATGAGCGCGATGCCATTTTTTCTGCGATCTGTTCTGCTTTTTCAATTAATAATTCAGGTGTAGTTACATGGTTTACTAATCCCCACTGAAATGCTTCTTCTGCATTTATCATATCTGCAGTACAGATCATTTCAAAAGCTTTTGCTTTACCAACCAAATGCGCCAAACGCTGTGTTCCGCCGTAACCTGGAATTACGCCTAATGAAACTTCAGGCAAACCTAATTTTGCGTTGTTGCTTGCAATACGAATGTGACAAGCCATTGCAAGTTCTAAACCTCCGCCCAATGCAAAACCATTAACGGCAGCAATAACCGGTTTAGAATAATTCTCAATAAAATTAAATATTTTAAAATGGCCTAAAGCGCTTAACTGTCTTCCTTGCTCAACATTAAAATCTGCAAACTCTGCAATGTCTGCACCAGCCACAAAAGATTTTGTTCCAGAACCTGTAATGATAAGCACTTTTACATCGTGGTCGTTTTCTGCATCAACAAGCGCCTCGTGCAACTCATCAATTGTTTTTGCGTTGAGCGCGTTTAATTTATCGGGACGGTTAACAGTTATGGTCAACACCCCATTTTTGAGGCCGGTTAACACGTTTTCAAAAGTCATAGTCATGGTAGTTTATTTTATAATCCGCGCAAATATAACGGCAAAAACTATGCAGGAATTGCGCTTTTCGACCAATTTATTAACGGAACGGGTCAATAACCGTGGTTTTTCTCGCTAAGACGCTAAGGCGCTAAGAGTTGGGATATGAAAACCGGGCATTTGGCTAAGGCAAAAAATCATTTTCAGCGCACCAAAAATGTTAACAATACCTATTCGGCGTATCTTTGCAGGCCGAATGTTAAATAGATTTAAACACCATATTGCCGACAAAAAACTGTTTAACAAAGCAGATAAATTGTTGGTTGCTGTAAGCGGAGGTCTTGATTCTGTTACCCTTTGTTATTTATTGAAAGAAGCAGGTTTTGATTTTTCTGTTGCCCATTGCAATTTTAAACTGCGCGGCAAAGAAGCAGATGCCGATGAAAAATTTGTGCAGCAACTTGCAAAAAAAATGAACGCGCCTTTTTTCAGTATTCAGTTCGAAACAAAAAAATTCGCGCAAGAAAAAAAGATCTCGGTTCAGATGGCGGCAAGGCAATTGCGTTATGAGTGGTTCGAAAAAATTCAGAAAGAAAAAAAAATCGGCACACTTTTAACAGCACACCATCTGAATGATAATCTTGAAACTTTTTTGCTGAATTTTACAAGGGGTACCGGATTAAAAGGATTGAAAGGCATTCCTGAAAAAACAGAAAAAGTTGTACGTCCGCTTTTAATTTTTGAACGTGATGAACTGGCGGCCTTTGCAAAAAAAAACAAAATCCGTTTCAGAGAAGACAGTTCTAATTACGAAGAAAAATATGCCCGCAACCTGATCAGAAAAAAAGTGGTGCCTGTTTTAAAAAAATTAAATCCTGCGCTTGAACAAACTTTTTTAAATAATCTCAGTTCTTTAAACCAGAGTTTTGATTTGCTGAGCGAAATTATTTCAGAAAAGAAAAAACAATTTCTTTCAAAAAAAGAAAACGTATGGCATCTTGAAACCTCTCAGCTTAAAAAAGAAAAACATTGCGCTTATTTTCTTTTTGAAATCTTATCTTCTTTCGGATTTAATCCTGAACAGTGCAAAATGGCCGAAGGTTTACTGAGTGCTTTGCCAGGAAAAATTATTGAATCAGAAAAATTTATTCTTGTTAAAGACAGAGAGCAATTTCTGATAGCAGAAAAAAAATCTGAAAATTTTAATGAAATTATAGTGAGAGATTTTCCCTGCAGTATTTTTGGTGATGTAAATATTCGCTTTTCTATCGCTGAAAACAAGAATTTTAATTTTCCCACAGATAAAAATAGTGCTTGCTTTGATCTTGAAAAATTCAGCAATAATGTACTGATCCGCAAATGGAAAGAAGGTGATAAATTCAATCCGTTTGGAATGAAAGGCACCAAAAAACTAAGCGATTATTTTACAGGGCAAAAATTTAATTATTTTGAAAAAAGAAATTGCCTTGTACTGGAATGCAACGGACAAATTGCATGGATAATAGGGCACAGAACTGATGGAAGATTTTGCGTGACAGAAAAAACGAAGAAAATTTTAGTAGCTGAAATTTTATAAAATAAAAATTTTGGAAACAGGAAACTTACAGTTTGAAGAGAAACAATATTTGGGCAGCAACCGCATGAGTGTGATCATACGCACACTTTTCATACTTTTTTGTTTTATAGGATATTACTGGAGCCAGAACCCTAAACCAGTTGAGGTAGGATTTATTCACATTGGCTCCTACCCCATTCATTCTATTGACGGAAGCGGACAAATGTTTTTTATACTGGGCGTATTGCTTACTATAATTTCAGGAATTTTAATTTACGTTATGCATTTGCACACCCGCGTTTATAAAGATCATATTTTATTAGATGGATTTTGGCGTGCCCGCAGAGTTAAAATAGATCTGAACAACATTGTTTCTGTAAAAAAATTCAGACTCAAAAAAGGAACGCTCGTTAGCCCGGCCTACAATTTACACCGCAAGGGGGTTATCCGTTTTTTTTCCGGCAGCAAAGAACTTATCGAATTAAAGGATAAGGATGGGCTCGTTTACCGCATTGGAAGCCAGCGCGCGGGCGAATTGCATAAAATCCTGAGTCAAATGGTCAAAAAAGGTTGATCTTACTGTAACTATTTATTGTTTTTTCGCTATAACTATGGGTAACCCCCTAAACCATACCCCATGGCCACAATTTCCCCATTCCAGACAATTGAAAAGGAATTCCTTAACGGACTTCAGTTTCCTGATGCAGAAGTTTTAAACGATCCTGCAGCCATTAAGGAGCGCGATCATGAATTAAAACGCGCGCTTGTGCTTGGAAACACAGAGCGCTCCAAGACAAAAATTTATTTTGAAGATGACAAAGGTTTTCACATGGTAGAAACAACCGTGTGGGGAGTAACAGATAAAAGAATAATTCTTAAACAGGGAAACGTGATTCCGATTCAAAGAGTTCACAAAATTTCGGTATAAGAATTGGTATGTCAGATGTGAGATAAGAGACAATGAGACAGAAG
>JACMLS010000365.1 GCA_014379485.1 Bacteroidia bacterium
ACAATGTTCCGGAAACAAGCGGGTCACATTCTATATCAATTATTTTATTTCCGGGTGAGGAAACAAGACTCCAGGTTGCCCCACCATCCATTGAGCGGCGAATGTTTGAGACAGTAAAATAAGGATCATTACAAATGTACATGACCTGCGGATTTACTTTGTCGAAAGTCATGATGGTAATGTAGGGTGTGTTGATACTTGGATTCCAGTTTGCTCCTGAGTCAATAGACAAATAAACTGTTGGGTCTGTTGCGCAGAGTAAAGTTTTATGATCGGTAGGATGCATAATGAGCGGAGTGATAAAAAAATTATCTCCGCTGATTCCGGTATTGATCGAATCCCATGTTGCACCACCATCGCGGCTTTTCATGCGCTTGGCAAAAAGTTCTGTGGTGTACCATACATTCTGATCTGTATAATCAATGTTGCAAAAGAAACCATCGCCATACCAAAACTGGTTCCAGCTATTACTGCTTCCTACATTGTAATTACTCCATATTCCATTGTCTTGCGTTCCGCCTAACATAAGATTTGGATTTGTTGCAGAAGAAGCCAGATAATAAAATTGTGTGGTAACAAGTCCTGTATTTTTCACAACCCATGTTTGTCCGGAATTTGTTGATTTAAAAACACCGCCATCGTTAAACGACCAGGTCTCTTGCGGATTTGCAGGATTAAAACCAAAGCTGTGATGATCAGGATGCATGTAAGGCGGATTTTCTGCAGGTGCCCAATCGTAATAATTCCAACTTGCACCACCATCGGTAGAGGCATACAAATAAACTCCGCCTGCAAAAACAAGATTAGAATCTACAGGAGAAACTGCTGTAATGTTTCCATACCATCCCTGGCAAACGTAATTGTAAGGAGGCGGATAACAATAAAAATCTTCAAACACATTTAACTGCGTCCAGGTAATTCCTCCGTTAGAAGTTTTGTATAAGCCTTTCATTTCTGCAAAAGCCGGAGAGGAGAGCGGTTGAGAAACCCCCGCGTAAATTACATTCGGAAAACTATCGCAAATAGCAAGAGTGGTAAAACCATAATCTCCTGTGGCAGGAATTCCACCTGCAAGTTGCTGCCAGGTTTGTCCTGAATCGCTTGTCATAAAAATTCCACCGGGTTTACTTAAATAATCCTGCATTGCAGCATAAGCAATAGCAGAATTTTTTTTATTCATTACAAGCGAGCTTACATAACCATTCAATGTTTGTGTCCATGTAATTCCTCCGTCTTGCGAACGATACACTCCGAATGTGGAAGCAAGTAAAACATTATTGGAGTTATACGGATCCCACACAATATTAAGACTTGCAAATTCTGATGAATCAGGAACGGTAAGACTTGTAGGCAACCAGGTAAGGCCACCATCTGTAGATCTTAAAACACCTGCGCCGTATTGCAGCCAGTCACTCAGTAAATATCCTTCGCCGGTTCCTATCAGCATTTCATTTGTGTTTTGCGGATTGATTGCAATTGCGCCAACTGCTAACGAAGGAATATTATCTGACATTGGTTGCCACGAGTTTCCTCCGTTTATAGATTTCCACAATCCGCCCGAAGCAGAGCCGGCCCAGATCACCAATGGATTTGCAGGATCAAATGCATGCGAGATCATTCTGCCCGCCTGGTTATCTGGCCCGCAACTTTGCCAGTTAGCTACTGCAGAAACAGATTGAGAATTCAGCATTTTTGCTTTAGAAGTATTGAATGTATTCCATCGTGCATTACCAATATTCGATACTGCAGAATCTTCTCTCACTTTAAAAAAATGTTCTTGTCTTTTTTTCTGTTTGCCTGAGCCCGGTTTTTTATGAAGTTGCCGGTTGTAAAAAGCGGCCGGATAATTGTTCTGCGAAAAATTATCAGAAATACTGAATAATATTGCAATGAGAATAAGGAGGCTGTTCTTCATAAACCAAATTTAATGGTTTTGAGGAACAAAAAAAACTTTAATTTCCGAAGGGTTTTGCCACAGATTTCGCGGATTAACACAGATTAAAGGCGCAGATTTTTTTTGTATGATCCGGGAAGAAAAATCCCGTCGCGGTCGTAGCGCCGTCGCGTGAGAAAGAAGTTGTGTCGAGTCACCACGATTCGAACATGGGACCTCTATCGTATAAGGATATTACTCTACCTGCTGAGTTATGACTCGAATAAAAAACGTCGCGTCCGTAGCGCCGTCGCGTGAAAAAAAATTGTTGTGTGTCGGGCCACCACGATTCGAACGTGGGACTACTATCTTGTAATGATAGCTCTCTACCTCTGAGTTATAACCCGAATAAAAAAAGAACGTCGCGAACGTTGCGCCGTAGCGTGAAAAAAAAATGTGTCGAGCCACCACGATTCGAACATGGGACCTCTATCTTATCAGAATAGTACTCTACCGCTGAGTTATGACTCGAATTTTTAATGAACTAGGTTTTTGACACAGAGACACAGAGAGGCGGAGTTGCACGGAGAATAGAGAGGAGATAAAATAAAAACTCCGTGTACCTAAGTGCCTCCGTTTCTCCGTGTCAAATCAGTCGTGGCAAATATCTTTTGAACAGGTAAAATGCGAAAAGAGAGCGTTTTGATGCTCTACCATTGAGCTACGGAATGATTTTTCTTAAATACTTAAAGTCATCCCGGCTGGATTCGAACCAACATCACCCGATCCGAAGTCGAAGGAACTCTTATCTACGACACTGTTCAAAATTGTTAATTTCAAAGAACAATTTAATTTTTTAAATCAGGCAAAAATTCTGCGAGAGTCTTTTGGTTCTAATGCTCTAACTACTGAGCTACACAACATTTCTGCTGCAGATGGATTCGCACCACCGACCCTTAGATTAAGCGAAGTATCCCTCACATACGGCACTGGTTTATGAATTTAGTTAATGGTTGTTAGTTGTCAGTTAATGGTTTTGTGTTTTAATTTGTTGAGGACAAAGTAAATGGGGGAGTACGAAATGGAATTGCGTAGAGAGGAAGTTTTTTGTTAAAAATGGAAATTTTGTTGCTAAAAAATTCGCGCAAATGCTTTAAAAGATACTATAATATTTTTTTCAAAATTTCAGTAGTACTAATAAAACATAGGTCACACTTTGGTTTGTCGAGTTTATCTTTTAACTCTTTTCCAGGATGAATAAAATTGCGATATATTCTTGAAAGATTACTCAAATGAGGGAAATCTGAACCAAAGAGGAGATGAGTATTTGCATAAGGAATCAAATCATTTAGAACGCAATCGTATAACTTTTTGGTTTTATGATTTCCTTTTGAATCTTGATATGATATTTGCATGATTTTTTTCTTCTCACATTGATAAGTCAGTGCTAACTCGACTAACGATCCCGATAGGACAATTGTAGCTTTTTCATTTTGGACCAAATAGTTAAAAACTAATTCATTAAAATCTCTTTCGAGTAATGGTTTAAATTTTTTATTTACTTTTTGTATTCTAGTGATTAATTCAAAATACCCTATTTCCTCTAGTCTTCCAGTTGAAATATTGTTAAAGCCTTTTATCCAATTATCTGGTAGCTTGAAGTTATTTATTTTTGTAATTTCTGTTTCGATGTATGGATTGATAAGATATATAATTACATTATGATCATATCTATTGTCAGATTCCTGAATGTAATTCTTATTTAACCATTGAGTTTTTAGGTTTTCCGCTTTTTGTTTATCAGTTCCCATTAAAATTGGAAATTTGTATTTTGGAATAGGAGCTGACCAGTCCTTAAAATTTTCATCTTTTTTGATATTTAGAATAAATTTGGTAAGCTTGTCAAGGACAAAGTCGTTTTCTTGTTTTAAAGACCTAATTGCTTCTTTAAAATGTATTTCTATAACTTTTTTCTTGTGTTTTTCATTCTCTATGAATTCGAATTGTTTCAAAGTTTTAGATAAATTGTTTTTTGGAATTTCGTCATCAGGATCAATCTCTGAGGCTCTTTTGTATAATTCAATGGCTTTTGATAAATCATCTAAGGACTTATAAATGTTAGCTAAGTTGTTTAGAACCGCACTTGATTCACCATTTAATTTTATCTGTATCTCATATGCATTTTTTGCTTCTTTAAATTCTTTAAATTCATTTAAAGAGTAAGCTACCTTAAACCAAATTCCGGCCTCAGTGATTTGTTCTTCTTTGAAAAAACGATGAATTTCTACAATGTCCTTGTATAATTTTAATTCAAATAAAATATCAA
>JACMLS010000038.1 GCA_014379485.1 Bacteroidia bacterium
AAGAGACGAACCACGCCTGGAACTCAGTAAAAATAAACGACAAATGGTATTTAATGGATGTGTGCTGGGCAAGCGGAAAAATAGCAAAACGCAAAAGAAAAATAAATTCCGGCAGAAATGATTTTTATTACCTCACTCCGCCCGAAGAATTTATTAAAACTCATCGCCCGGTTAAAAACAACTGGCAATTGCTTAGCGAACCAGTAAGCATGAGAAAATATATACGGATCGCAAACACGGAAATAAAAACAAAAATTTCCTGGTACCGGTTTTGGACACCTTTCTGATATTCTTCAAAAAAAAAAGACAAAACCATTTCTGATTTTGTCTTTTTAATTTTTTGAATGAAAAATTTATTTCGGAATAGCAAGGCCTTTGGTAACAGAACCAAATTCTACTACGCGTGGCTCATCGCCAAACTTATCTTTTACCCAAACACGTCCCATTTTTGCATCTACCTTAATCACCTTAGTGTTATAATAGCTACCAGATGCCCATGGAGTCTGCACATCGTCTCCAGCTTTTACAGAAGGTTTAATGTCTATTGGAGTACAAGCGCTTTTATCTGCAGTATACATTACACCGCCAAAACCTTTAACAAGAATTTTTTCTCCACTCACATTAATAATAGTAGCATCTTTAAATTCTCCGTCTTTACTTACGGCAACAGATGTTCCGGGCTCCCATGCGCTGGTAAGTACTTTAAACGAATTTGGTTTCAATTGCTCTTCTACCTGTCCGTAACCAACACCTTTACTGTTTTTTGCAGGATTGGTCCAGTCAATATCAATATAATTTACAACAGGTTCTGCCGGATTTTTATCGTCAGTAACAATTGCGCGCTGCATACCAGAGCCACTTTGCCACCAGGTTAAAAGAATATCGCCTTTTTTTGCAGTGGCTCCTTTTGGAAGCGCAATGAACCAGTAATTAGGCACCTCCTTAACTCCATCAAATGTATATTCAATTTTCGATGTCTGATCGCCCGGTTCGCTCATTGTACCGTTATAATAAATAAATGTTGTTTTATCCAGACCTTTACTTACAGATTCTTCTATCCAGTTATAAGATGGAATTAAAACAAGATCGCCTTTTGCAGCAGCAGAAGCAGATTTGGTAATATCTTTAAAAGGATCAGGAGCACCTGCAGGCACCGCCGCAGTTTGCATAGTATCTTTTTTAGTGCCCGAAGAATCTGCAACTGACGTTTCTTCTTTTTTACCGCCACCACACGAAATTAAAATTGCTGAACTGATAAGAGCAGCGCAAATCTGTTTTGTTTTCATCTGTTTGTTTTTTTAGAATTAATTTTTTTGAGGATAAGTGCCAAATATACTAATTCTTTTAAGTGAAGAAATTGAATTTGATTTTTATCATACATTAATAATGTATGAGGCGCAACATGCAATTTATTCGAATGAAAATTTGACTTATATTTGATACACAGGAAATAATACAATTCCTTAACCTGTTCATAAATGAAAAGAGGCTTTACATTCCTGTTTTGTTTTCTTGCCGGCCTCACCGTTTTTTCGCAGGCAGGCAGGCCTTATGCCATTTGGGAAGATCAATCGTTGGGCGTTTACAGATATGTAAGATTAGACGCATCTTCCGGAAGCAAAACAAATATTTCTGTAATACCCGGCATTGCAGGTTTTGTGGCAGGTAATGCAACAGCTTATAATTCTGTAACTGATCAATATCATTTTACCGCTGTTAACGGAAGCGGGCAACTTATTTTTTATACGCTTGGCCGAATTACCGGAGCAATCATTTACAATCCGTTTTTACAGCACAACCTTGTTGGAATAGAATACAACCCCGCAGACTCTTTGTTGTATGCACTGAGAATAAATACAACTACGTATGATATTGTAACACTTGATCCGGCAACGGGTGCAGATACACTTGTAATTTCATGCGGCAATTTTACAGGATATGTGGCTGGCAGTTTTTGCTTGAATACACAATTGCAACACTATAGTTTTATTGTGCTGAATGCTTCTACTTATTTTTTAAGAACTTTTGATCTTGCAACGGGTTTAATGATTGCAAACAATTCTTTTCCTGATAATGTTGTTGGACACCGTTACAGCTGTTTAGATAATGCCGTTTATGGTTTGTGGGAAGTAAATAATGTTTATACACTTGAACAAATAGATCAACTCAGCGGAGCTCATACAACAGTTGATACGCTTGCCAGTGTAACGCCTGGTTTTGTAACTGAGTCTTATTCCGTAAATACAACCGGCAATTATACTTTTCGTGGATTTGATGCAGGAAATAATTTTGCGCTTTTTACAATTGACCTAGCTAACGCAGCAATAATTGCAAGCGCTTCCACTAATGATAATGCCGTTGGATTTGAAGAACCGGGTTTTTGTGCAGGTACAACTTTGGTAAATAACCTGCATGAAGAATATCTCAAGAATATATTTCCTGTACCGGCAACAGACAAACTGTTTATTCGCACGACTTCCAAAAAAATAAAAAAAATAAA
>JACMLS010000366.1 GCA_014379485.1 Bacteroidia bacterium
CGGAAGACGGCAGTATTTTATGGAAAGACATGCATAAAGGTGCGGCAGATTGGAACAGCCCCGCAAATTCAATTATTGAGAGAATAACTGTTAAGTTTGCAAGAAATTTTCCCTACAGAAAGAAAAGTTAAAAGAAACCGGGTTTTTGATTTCTAAAGGATTAAAAAAATAAAAAATCAACATTATGAAAACCATAAAATTCTTAAGTTTTGTACTGATCATGAGCATTGGAATTTCAGGAACTGCCTGTAAAACTTCAAAAGGAGCTTCTTCCAGTGCTAAAACTGTTACTGCCGACAATTACAGGCTGATTATTACTTTTATCAGTAAAGGGGGCGGTACAGATGGTAAAGCATTGGAAGCCATTACCAAATTCCTGGATGAACACGCTAAAAAACCAGTTTACGAAAAATTTAACTGGGGACGTGAGGGAGAGCGCGATTTCTGTTTAAAACTTTCTGAGTTTTCAACAAAAGAGCAAAAAAACTTCATAGAAGAAGTTAAGAAAATCGCCGCAAACTCAGAGCTGGTGCAGTTTTCAGAGAATGCCCCTTGTGTTCATAAAAAATAAGCGTGATTAAAATCAATGGAAGTTTAGGCATTTCTTTGTAAATTTGCCGCCTCGTTAGCCATCTTCATTGCTGGCACATTTTTAAGTTTAACCCGGTCTAACGAGCCTAAAAATTTACACATGAACGAACTTGGAATTAAGCCCGATAATCAGAGTATTTCTGATATTGGCCTGGGAAATGTTTCCATGGCTTTTTGGAACCTCCACCCATCAGAACTTGTAGAAGAAACCATTCTGTCAGGAGACGGGCAATTAACAGATACCGGTGCTCTTGCAATTGATACAGGAGAATTTACCGGCCGTTCGCCAAAAGATAAATACGTTGTTTATGACGAAAAAACTAAAGACAGCGTTTGGTGGGGAGATGTAAATAACCGTTTTGAATCTGATAAATTTGATGCCCTGCATAACAGGATGCTTGCCTATTTTGGCGGCAAAGAAATTTTTGTGCGCGATTCTTACGCCTGTGCCGATGACAGATTCCGCATCAACATACGCGTTGTTACTGAAACCGCCTGGAGCAATTTATTTGCAAATAATCTGTTTCTACGTCCAAAAACAGAAGAGCTTGCAAACTTTAAACATGAGTGGCTCATTTTAAACGCCCCCGGTTTTAGAGCAGATCCTAAAATTGATGGTACCAGACAACATAATTTTGCCATCATCAATTTCACAAAAAAAATAATTCTTATTGGCGGAACAGGGTATACAGGAGAAATTAAAAAATCAATTTTTACTGTGTTGAATTATATTTTACCACATGAAAAAAATGTATTGTCAATGCATTGCAGTGCCAATATTGGTAAGGACAATGACACTGCCATTTTCTTTGGATTGAGCGGAACCGGAAAAACAACTTTATCTGCAGACCCGAACCGCCGTTTAATTGGCGATGATGAACATGGCTGGGCTGACAATGCGGTGTTTAATTTTGAGGGCGGATGCTATGCAAAATGTGTTGGTCTTACCAAAGAAAAAGAACCACAGATTTTTAATGCAATAAAATTCGGTTCGTTGCTTGAGAATATTGAGTATTATGACGGTACTACCACTGTAGATTACGAGAATATTTCAAAAACAGAAAACACAAGGGTTAGTTATCCGGCAGCTTATAT
The DNA here is from genome assembly GCA_014379485.1 of Bacteroidia bacterium. Classification (GTDB taxonomy): domain Bacteria; phylum Bacteroidota; class Bacteroidia; order B-17B0; family Aurantibacillaceae; genus AM-1111. The sequence goes on from JACMLS010000366.1 coordinate 1,687, forward strand.
TGAAAACGCAGTTGAACCTGCAACAGGCGATGTTCCTAAAAACATTTTCTTTCTTACTTGCGACGCTTTTGGAATTTTACCACCTATTTCAAAACTGACTCCTGCACAAGCCATGTATCATTTCATTTCTGGTTACACTGCAAAAGTTGCCGGAACAGA
>JACMLS010000367.1 GCA_014379485.1 Bacteroidia bacterium
GGCACAACCACAGATTTTGATGGAAATTACCGGATTGAAACCAAGGTGAAGGGAGATTCGCTTGACGTGAACTACACCGGTTATATGCCCAAAAAATTTGTGATTAAAAATGGTGCAGCTCAAACTATTAATGTTTCACTCAGTATATTTTCACTGGAAGTGGTAAATGTTTTTCCCGGAGAAAATCCGGCGCACAAAATTATAAGGAGAGTGATTGCCCGGAAGGAACAAAACAATAAAAAGAAATTAGATGGTTATGAATACCAGGTATACAATAAAATAGAGTTTGATCTTACCAACATTCCAAAAGATCTTAAAAACAAAAAAGCATTTAAGCCCATTAAATTTATTTTTGATAATGTAGACAGCACCAACAACAACGGAGAAAAACCTTTTCTTCCCATTTTTATGATCGAGAATCTTTCTGAATATTACTGGAGAGATAATCCTAAAATGAAAAAAGAAGTAATTAAGGCGAGCCGTGTTACGGGAGTTGAGAACAATAGTGTAAGCCAGGTAATGGGTGATATGTATCAGAACATTAATGTTTATGATAACAACCTTTTAATTTTTGGAAAAGAGTTTGTGAGTCCCATCAGCGACAACGCAATTTTTTATTATAAATTCTATCTTAAAGACAGTTTGTATATTGGTAACACGCGTGTCTATCACATTTACTTTAAACCAAAAAGAAAACAGGAGCTGGTGTTTACAGGAAACATGTGGGTGTCAGACACAACCTTTGGAATGAAACGTTTGGAAATGAGTATTCCTAAAGACGCCAATATAAATTTTATACAAGGCGCCAATGTAATACAGGAGTATGATTGTGTAGACAGTTGCTGGATGCTGAAAAAAGACAGGCTGGTAATTGATTTTGCCATGCGCGAAAAAGGAACAGGAATTTACGGAAGAAAAACTACTTCGTACAAAAACATTGTTGTAAATAAACCAAGAGAACAAGGTTTTTTTAAGTTTGGAGATAATATTGAAGTAGAAGACGGAGCCAATAAAAAGAATGAAACTTTCTGGGCAGAGAACCGCCACGATTCATTGAGTACAAATGAACAGAAGATCATTAAGATGATCGACACGATTCAAACGCTTCCTATTTACAGAACCTGGGTAGATATTTTTACCATTATGGTTTCTGGATACGCGCAGGCTGGTAATTTTGAAATTGGACCTTATACAAACCTGATGAGTTATAATCGCTTAGAAGGTCCGCGTTTTCGTTTTGGCGGAAGAACCAGTAGTAAATTCTCTCGCTGGTATGAGCTTGCGGGTTACGTTGCTTACGGAACTAAGGACGAAAAATTTAAATACAGCATTGGCTTTAAATCTTTTATTTCTAAAAAACCACACAGGGCTTTGTGCGGTATAAATTATAAAAGCGATCTTGAAATTTTAGGTCAAAGTCAGAATGGTTTTTCGCAAGACAATTTTTTCGCTTCATTTTTCAGAAGAACACCATTAAATTCTTTAACGCGCGTAGAGCAAACCAATCTCTGGTATGAGCGCGATTGGGTTGCGGGTTTTACCACAAAAATTTCTTTTGTAAACCGCAAACTCAGTCCTGTAGGAGGGTTCAGTTATGATTTTGAAAAAGCAAACGGAGAGATTGGGCAGCATCCTTACATCCGCACTTCTGAGTTCAGAGTAAATACACGTTTTGCTTATGATGAAAAATTTATCAGCGGAGATTTTACCCGTTCTTCTTTGGGAACAAAATATCCGGTAGTGCAAGTAAACTACTCACACTCACTAAAAGATATTTACGAGGGGCAGTATCAATACAAGAAGCTTGTATTAAAAGTTGAAGACAGAATTCGCTTTAGTTCTTTGCTGGGGTATACTGATTATGCAGCTGAAGCCGGACAGTATTGGGGCAAGGCTCCGTACCCGCTGCTTGAACTGCATGGAGGAAACCAAACGTACATTTACGATTACGCAGCTTACAACATGATGAATTATTATGAATTTGTGAGCGATAAGTATGCTTCTCTCGCAGTGTTCCATCATTTTGAGGGTCTCTTGTTCAATAAATTTCCATTGCTGAGAAAACTGAAATGGAGAGAAGTAGTTACGTACAAAGTATTATTTGGAAGTGTAAGTGACAAAAACAAAAAAGAACTTATTTTTCCGAATACCTTGCATTTGCTTAACGGAAAACCTTACCAGGAAGTTTCTGTGGGCATTGAAAACATTTTTAAGGTGTTCAGGGTAGATGCTTTCTGGAGACTTTCTTATACCGATAAAACCCTGAATCCGGGCGTTTATAAGTTTGGTTTAAAGGCAGGCTTTCAGCTGGCGTTTTAGGCTTTGTACTTTTGATAGTTTTTTTACGCTACGGCGCGAAGTTCGCTACGTATTGCTTAGAAAAGTTTGAGGCAATCCAAAAGTTTTTTGTTCTCTTCCTTCTTTCCGATAGTAATCCTCAAACAGCCTTCGCACAAAGCAATTTTACTTCTGTCGCGAATTACAATTCCGTTTTTTGAAAGGTGATCGTAAATTTCTTTTGGACTTGTTGTTTTTATCAATAGAAAATTCGCTTCACTCGGAAAAACTTTCAGCACGAAAGAGAATTTTTTTAATTCTTCGGCAAGTAGTTTTCTTTCGGCCACAATTTCTTTGATCCATTCGTTTACCTGCGGCAATTCATCCAGTGCTTTCATAGCTATCTGCTGGCTCATTTCGTTTATGTTATAAGGCGCTTTCACTTTATTCATTACGTGAATGATGTCTGCAGAAGCAAAAGCCATTCCCACTCTTAA
>JACMLS010000039.1 GCA_014379485.1 Bacteroidia bacterium
GAATTAAAAAACATATACTGGTTTTAATGCATTAAAGTTTTTTCCTTCTTTATTTTTTTTTCAAAATAGAAATTACATGCCAGCTCTCTCTCCATGCGCCAAATTTATCTGTGGGGGCAATGTCGTTTACGGTACCATCTCCCTGGTTGTTTATTCTTCGCTGGTGCAGATCGTAACCACTTTCAATAATTTCCATTTCGCCAAAATCTTTGAACATACTTGGAAAAGCAGAGTGGGTGTACCTGAAATAATCGCCGGGTACTTCATGATACCTCCATGAAAAAGGAGCAATGATAACGCATACACCGCCTTTTTTAAGCATGCGGTAAATATTTTCAATGGCAACCCAGGGCCTGTTTAAATGTTCAAAAACATTGTTGCTGTAAATAACATCAAAAAAATCCCTAAAATTTTCATGTTCCTCCATAAAACCCGGTTCACAAAAATTTCCGGTAATAATGTTTTCTGCTTTTTGGGTAAGATCTACTCCGTAATAATTAAATTTATCTTCAAATATTTTTTTGTTTTCGTTGTAGCGTGGCAGAAAAAATTCGCTTTTACTGTAACCGCATAAGTAAGTTAATTTTCCGTCGCCCCCTCCAAAATCAAGAAAGTTGAGTTTTTTATCAGAAAGAGAAAACAATATTTTTCTTGACAATTCATCCTTATCAATAGTATACGGATATTTTATTACTGGTTTTCCATGAATACTTTTGTCAAAATTACCAACCGGCATATCTACAATAATTTTCATGTGTCTGAACTTTTGAAGAAACAGGTAGAAATTATACAGCGTTTTATTGTTTTTTATGAGTTCCTTCATAGAGTCAATTTTTTTTTTTGTAAAGATAATCCAATCAAAATACAAAAAGCATGCTCAGGTAATTTTATAGGGATCTTTGTTGTTTTCTTACGGCTAAAAGAGAAACATTTTGATTTTGAGCTGAATTTTGCATTTTTTCAGATACCTATGGTATGCCTGTTAAAATATTGGTGGCATTTATACGTTTATATACTCATTGGGTAAGAAAACAATCAGTAATATTGCAAATATCCAATTTAAGCAGTGGGAATAATAAAAAAACAAGGCGCCCAAAACACGATTATTGTTTATTTTGGAATCCTTATTGGTTTTGCGAGTCTTCTTTTTATTCAGCCTCATTTTTTAAGAACAAGAGACCTGGGTCTGATAAGAATACTTTTATCTTATGCCAGCTTGCTTGCCGCAATTTTTCCGATGGGTGGCCCAAGTATTGCGGTAAAATACCTGCCTAAGTTTTATGCACCTGAAAAAAAGCACAATGGTTTTTTCGGACTTCTTCTGGTTTTTCCGCTTGTTGGTATTATTCTTGGCTGCACCTGCCTGTTTTTTGTCAAGGACTGGATTGTTAGTTTGTATATAGAAAAATCGCGGCTTTTTACCGATTACCTTTTTCTGGGTGCGCCCCTTGCAATTTTTATTACGCTTATTTATACCCTCAACTCGTATTGCAATGCAATTTTGAAAACCGTTTTTCCTTCTTTTCTCAATGATATAATTAACCGCGTTTTACTCATTATTGTTATTGTGCTTTATTATTTTAAAGTGTATGACCTTAATGGCTTTGTACTGGCTTTTGTTGCAACGTACGGAGTTCAGGCCTTTCTGCTTTCTGTTTATATTTTTATGTTTGGTCAGGCCGGCTTTAAACCTGATATTAATTACCTGCAGGAACATGTTGGTTTCAGGTTTATGGTTCGTTACAGTCTTATTCTTTCTTTCACTTCTGTTTCTTCTGTTTCGTTAAAGTTTCTTGATTCTATGTTTCTCGGAAAACAGAGTCTTGAAGCTGTGGGCGTATATTCTGTTGCAGCATTCATTGCTTTGATCATTGAAACCCCGCTCAATTCGCTTGAACGTGTAGCCAATTCAACCATATCACATAACCTTGCAGTGAATAATTTTGAAGAAATAAAAAAGATCTATTACACTTCTTCGAGATACCTGATGTTGCTGGGTGGCTTTTTAAGTGCTTTGATCGTGATCAGTATAAACGATCTGCTTTTACTTTTACCCGCTGAGTATCACACTGCCGGTCTTGTAACCATAATAATTTCTGCCGGTTCTTTTATTAATATGGCAACCGGAATAAACTATCCCATTCTTATCAATTCTTCAAAATATGTATGGGGCTCTGTTTTTCTGTTCATACTTTTAGTGCTGGCTTTTGTTTCTAATTATTTTCTTGTGCCACGGTATGGAATGTTGGGCGCTGCCATTGCAACAGCAGGTTCTTCTTCTGTTTATAATTTGCTGAAGTATTTTTTTATCTGGAAAAACTTTAAAATGCAGCCCTTTAATA
>JACMLS010000368.1 GCA_014379485.1 Bacteroidia bacterium
GAATATTTTAACCAGGTCTATTTTACCAAAATGGAAAGGTGGCAACGCATGCACGATTCGCTCTTCATAAACGATTGCCGCACTATCATTCGTTTCAACGCGTTTTTTGATCTGTTTGCATTTGGTGCTTTTCATGTAAACACGGTAATGATGTGTTTTCTTTCTTTCAGCGGACTTACTGCTTTATATCGTGCCTTTCAAAAATATTTTCCATCTAAAAAAAACCTGCTTATTTGCGCTGTATTTCTTGCGCCCGCACTTTTATTCTGGAGTTCCGGAATTTTAAAAGAAGGAATTCTCACTTTTACTATGGGATTTTTTATTTATTCTTTTTTGCAAATTGTTCTCGAAAAAAAATATTCTGCCGGAATATTTGCAATTCTCATTCTTAGTGGTCTTTTATTTTTCGTTAATAAAGTATACATTCTCTTTACACTTTTTCCGGCGCTGTTTTGTTTTGTACTCTTTACAAAAATTAATTTCAGGTTTAAGTGGCTCGGATTTTTTGTCATTCACATTGTTATTATTGCAGGCGGATTGTTCTTCTTTAAAAAAGTACTCAACAAAGACTTGGCAGGCGAGATCATTACCAAACAACGCGATTTTATTAATGTGGCAAAAGGCGGTTTGTACCTGGTAAGAGATACGGTTATTGTGCGGATGGAATATTCAGACAAAGCACAACTGATTCCCACACAAAAAAAAGACACCGTATTGATCAGAGAAGGATCTAAGTATGAATACTGGATCAACGAACAACTTTATGATACTTTGCGCGAAAAAAATTCAGCAAAAAATCCTACAGAATATTTTTTAATGTACCAGATAGAGCCCGCACGCAGCACTTATTACATGCCTCATTTAAAACCCAAGTTGAGCTCGTTCTTAAGTTATGCGCCAAAAGCTTTTCTGAACGTATTGCTCAGGCCCTGGTTTACAGAAGCAGAAAACTTATACCAGAAGGCTTGCTCTGCAGAAAATATTTTTTATCTCCTTATAATTTTATTTTGTTTGATCCTCGGAAATTACAAAACCGCCAACTGGCCCCTGTTTTGGCTCGGAATATTTTTCGCAGTCAATTTATTCCTCATCATTGGCTTCACCACCCCCATTGCAGGTGCCCTGGTGCGCTATAAGGCCCCTGCCCTGCCCTTTCTGCTCATGAGCGCCTTTTCACTTGTAGATGTCGAAAAAGTAAAGAGAATTCCCTTCTTAAAATACCTTGTTGCTGACTAAATATTTCTATTTTTGTGACTCAACCAAAATGCCACAGTCCCTATAACTATAGGGATCACTGATTACATAGATTTGCGTTGAAATCAATACAAAATAAAACATGAGTTTATTCAGAAAAAAAATAATTGACCCCAATGCAGGATCTGAAGATGAGAATCCGCATGGAGGGCAAAGTCTTACCAAAGTTTTAACGGTACGCGACCTTACTTTTTTTGGAATTGCTGCCATTCTTGGAGCGGGCAGTTTCAGCAGTTTAGGAGGCGCGGTTTTTAACGGTGGTCCGGGTGTAATTATTCTTTTTATTATTGTTGCCGTTGCCTGCGGTTTTACTGCATTTTGTTACAGTGAGTTTGCAAGCCGCATTCCAATTGCAGGTTCTGCTTACACTTACGCTTATGTTTCTTTCGGAGAAATGTTTGCGTGGATCATAGGCTGGGCTTTGCTTATGGAATATTCTATAGGAAATATTTACGTTGCCTATAGCTGGAGCGATTATTTTACCTCATTGATGGAAAAATGCGGAGTTCATTTTCCTGAATATTTAAGCACCAGTTATATGGAGGCGAAAAAAGCTATGCTGAAATATATCTCTGACGGAACAGCCAATAAAGAATTAATGCTTGCGTGGCAGAGTGCTCCAACTATCGGTGGTTTAAAAATGATCATTGACATTCCAGCAATTTGTATTAATGCCCTGATCACTTACCTCGTTTACCGCGGCGTAAAAGAAAGCAGAAATTTCAGCAACATCATGGTAATTTTAAAAATGATCGTTGTTGTCATTGTAATTTTAGTTGGGGGATATTTGGTTTTCTCAAGAGGTTTGGTTTTTAACTGGCATCCGGCTAACACTGAAGGCGAACATTTATTTATGCCGAATGGCTTTAAAGGAATAATGCTAGCCGTTTCAGGAGTTTTCTTTGCATACATTGGTTTTGACGCAGTAAGTGTTTTAGCAGAAGAAAGTAAAAATCCACAGCGCGATCTTCCGCGGGGAATGATTTATTCGCTTGTAATTTGTACCGTAGTTTATATTTTACTTTCGCTTGTTCTTACCGGCGCAGTTGATTACAAAAAGTTTGACGGTGTGGGAGACCCGCTCGCATTTATATTTGAAAAAGATAATCTTAATTTAGGCTGGATGCAATTTCTTGTTGCAATCTGTGCAGTAATTGCAATGAGTTCTGTTCTTCTTGTTTTTCAAATGGGCCAGCCGAGAATCTGGATGACAATGAGCCGTGATGGATTATTGCCAAATAAATTTCAGAAAATTCATCCTAAATTTAAAACTCCGTCTTTTGCAACTATACTTACCGGATTTATTGTTGGTGTTCCCTTAATTTTCACCGACAAAACTTTTGTATTAGATTTTACAAGTATCGGAACTTTATTTGCTTTTGTTTTAGTGTGCGGTGGAATTTTAGTTATTCCGCGCAGACCACGCGTAAAAGGAAAATTTCATTTACCTTACGTTAACGCCGCATACGTTTTTCCGGTGCTGTTAGCAGGCGTAGCGGCCTACTTATATTTCTACTCAGATTATTTTAAAGACCTCTCAAAGTTCAATTATACAAATAACCCGGAATTTGTATCAGGGAAAAAATCTTTCATGGATATGGCAATGGTTCAGATTTCCAGTTATATTTTTTGGGGTGTCTGCGTAATTTTAGCGGTGCTTTCAATCATAAAAAAATATTCACTGATTCCCTTGTTAGGATTGGTTTCCTGCTTATACCTTTTAACCGGAATGACTAAAGATAACTGGGCCTGGTTTTTAGCGTGGCTTGCAATTGGCCTCGTTATTTATCTTTTGTATGGATATAAGAAAAGCAAATTAGCAGGAGAACCAAAAAAATGAGATTAACTATTGACTGGAAGGTTGGAAGCTTGGAAGAATGGATGGGCGCACCCCCAACCTTCCAACCTTCCATTCTTCCAACCAAAATACACACTCAATATTTATGACAGTACTTATAACAGGAGCAACAGCAGGATTCGGAAAAGCAACAGCGCTGCTTTTTGCAGAGAAAGGTTATGACCTTATTATTACCGGAAGAAGAAATGAAAAACTTCAGGAAATGAAAAACGAAATTCACACTTCGACAGGGCTCAGTGTGACAAAGCCGAAAGTTTTAACGCTTTGTTTTGATATCAGAAAACTTGAAGAAGTGAAAAAAGCGGTTGAAAGTATTCCTGAAGAGTTTAAAAAGATTGATATACTTGTAAATAACGCAGGCCTTGCTGCGGGTGCCAGTCTTTTGCACGAAGGAAATATTGATGACTGGGAAAGAATGATTGACACCAACATAAAAGGATTGTTGTACATGACAAGAATGATTGCTCCTTTAATGGTGAAAGAAAAAAAAGGACATATTATAAACGTTGGTTCCGTTGCCGGTAAGGAAGTGTACCCCAACGGAAATGTGTACTGCGCAACTAAATTTGCAGTAGATGCGCTGAACAAAGCCATGCGCATAGAACTTGTTGCTTACGGAATAAAAGTAGGAAGCATCAATCCGGGCATGGCAGAAACAGAGTTCAGCATTGTTCGTTTTGCAGGAGACGAAGAACGCGCAAAAAAAGTGTACGAAGGCATTACACCTTTAAGCGCAGCAGATATTGCAGAAACAATTTACTGGATGGCCTCGCGCCCCGCACACGTAAACATAAACGACATTGTTATTATGGCAACCGCACAAGCCAGCACAACAATTGCTGTAAGAAATACCTGAATGAAAAAAATTCTCCCTTATACTCTATACTTTATACTCTATACTGCAGGAGGATTCTCACAAGGAAAAGATCCTTCATTCTACACACACATCAGTTTTACACCAGTCTATTCTTATTACGTAAACAACAAACATCACACAACAAACACAAAACCCGCCTTTTCTTTCGCGTTCACTGCAAGAGAAGAATGGAGATTTACAAGAGGCGGTGCACTCGTTGCGGGCGTAGAATATTTCTCGCACGGATTTTCCTTCGACTCTTATTTTTTTGCTCCCAACAGGTCTTTCCTGTACGATAAAAATTTTAGTTATCATTACAAAGTAAGAATGAAAGAAGTTGATTTTCCGCTTTTGATCCGCGGTAATTTCATTAACCACACCAGAAAAAGTGTTGAAGGTTATTTTGAAATTGGCGCATCGCTGCGTTATCTTTATTCTTCAAGCATGTTTGTGATCGATTCAACCGGAATTCCGCTCTGGGACAATCCAACAAAAATTGAATTTGAAACACCATTGTTTGCACGCAACATGAGCATGTGGATGCAATTTAACTGGGGGCTTCAATTCTATCATCCCGATCATAAGGCAGGCTTTTTTATGGAAATGAATTTCCGGTATGCGCCCATTCGTTTTTACATTAACGAAAGTTTTACTCCCGCAGATCTTTACATTCAGTCTTTTCACATTGGCATTGGTGCGGGTTTCAGGTTTTAACTCTTGGAAAAACCTGTAACATACCAACGCTTTCCCGATATAAAATCTGCAAGAGAACTAACCGATCTGTTGGAGAGATACTCTTTTACGTTTGAGGTAGAAGATAACAGCAGCGCCATTTCAGAAAGTATGATCGGCTCATCTCCCACAAATAAAATTGCGGTAAAGATCAGGCAACAGGATTTTGCATCGCTGGGCTCACTGATAGAAGAAGAACTGAGTCTCCATCTCAATGAAGTAGAAGAAGATTATTACCTGCTTCATTTTACCAATGAAGAATTGACAGAAGTTGTTTTGAAACAAGATGAGTGGAGCAAATTTGATTACCTGCTTGCCAGAAAAATTCTTAAAGAGAACGGAATAGATATTTCTGAAAAATTTCTGGAAGCAACAAAAAAACAACGCATAAAAGAATTATCAGTAAAAGAAAAAAGTCCTGTCATGTGGATCGTTATTGGGTATTTTGCTGCTTTGCTGGGAGGACTTTTAGGAATAATTATCGGCTACCAGTTACTTACTTCAAAAAAAACTTTACCTAACGGACAACGTGTAAGCAATTTTTCTGACAAGGACAAACAACACGGGCTTGCAATTCTTATTATTGCCGTTGGAATGTTTTGCGTTACCATTTATCTCTCAGCAAATAAACAGTTCCATCTTTTTGATTAAACAAAATAAAAAAAACCGTCCCCACCAAAGCAGAAACGGTTTTCAAAATAATTCAGATCAAAATTTATTTCGTTACAACAATTTTCTGTTTTACTACCTGCTCGTTTGAAGTTCCAACAAGATAATAAACACCATTGCTTACACCTTCAAAAGTAAATGTGTAATTATTAGAAGCGTTTAATTTAATTGTGCGAATGCTTTGCCCTAATTCGTTTACTAAATTATACACACCTTCGTTTGCAGATCTGATGGTAAAAGTTCCGTTGTTTGGGTTTGGAAAAACACCTGGCTGCGTGTTATTTTGTCCGGCATTTAATCCCATACAAACATCTACATAAATACTGTCTGTTGCAGAACTTGCACAAAGGTCTGTATTCAACACCGTATAAGTAATGTAATGCGTGCCTGCTCCTGCAACACTTGGGTCAAAATTAGTTCCGCTTACAGAAGTTCCGCTCCAGGTTCCGCCCGCAGGTGTTTCTCCTCCCAAGGTTACAGAATTAAAATTAACACATGCTGTATCGATAGACTGAAAATCTAAAGTTACAGGCAACAAAGCACTAACTGATGTAATACCAGTGAAAACAGTATCGGTACAACCATTCAAGTCTGTTCCTATAACTGACCATGTAATAGTTCCGGTTGCGTGTGTTACAATAATTGTATCTGTACTCTCGCTTGTGCTCCACAAATAAGTATTTGCACCGCTTGCAATTAAAGTATCAGCACTTCCTTCGCACTCAATTCCTGTCAGCAATGAATTTGTAACAGATACAACAGGATTTGAATTTACAGTAACAAACTGACTTGTTGTATTGCTGCAACCTGTAACTGAATTTGTACCAACCACTGTGTAACTTGCAGATGAAGATGGAGAAACTGTGTTCACATCAGTTGCAGGGCCAGCGGTCCATTGATAGGTATCTGCACCACTTGCAGTAAGAAGTGCAGAACCTCCTGCACAAATTGCGTTTATGCCGGAAATTGTAATTACTGGCAATGTATTTACTGTTACTATTTGTTCAGTAGAATCAAAACAAGTTGTTGTTGTGTTTGTTCCGATAACTGTATACGTTGCAGTTGCAGAAGGAGAAACTGTATTTACATCTGTTGCCGGGCCTGCAATCCATACATACGTATCAGCGCCTGTTGCAGTTAATGTAGTTGCATCTCCTGCACAAATTGTACTTGTTCCGCTCACGCTTAAAGAAGGTAATGCGTCTACAGTTACTACAACGCCTGCGCGCGCACTTAC
>JACMLS010000369.1 GCA_014379485.1 Bacteroidia bacterium
CTTCTCAGGAAGGAATTTATCAGCATTATAAAGCCATCAGCAAAATTTCTCCTTTGCCAATTATTCTTTACAACGTGCCTGGCAGAACAATGAGTAATGTCACTGCTGAAACAACTTTGCGTTTGGCGCATGACTTTAAAAATATTATTGCAATAAAAGAGGCAAGCGGAAATTTAGAGCAATGCATGAGAATCATTAAACACAAACCAAAAGATTTTTTAGTGATCTCTGGCGATGATAACCTTACGCTTCCTTTAATGGCTTGCGGTGCTGATGGAGTAATTTCTGTTGTGGCCAATGTGTTTCCTGAAGATTTTTCTGAAATGGTGAGACAGGCTGCCAAAAGTAATATGGCTGTTGCTCAAAAACTGCATTACAAAATTTTTGAAATTACAGAGCAATTGTTTGCAGACGGAAATCCGGGCGGTGCAAAAGAAGCGCTGTCTTTATTAAATGTGTGTGGTCCGGATGTAAGATTACCTCTTGTTGTGCCGAATGAGAAAGTGCAGAAGAGATTGAAAGAGTTAATTTCGAAGTATTAATTTATCTCACGCGACGGCGCGGAGACGCGACGTAAATTTCATGAAAACTGTATTTAAACTTTCGCTTGCCTCTGTATTAATTTTATTTTCTTCTTGCGGAAGGACCAAAGATTCTGCGGAAATTTTTTTTAGCGAAGTTGCTTTCGAGAAAAACGGAATTTATTATGAAATAAACTCTTCTACAAATTCCGATTATCAAAAATACACTGGTACTGATACCTGTTATTATCAGAACGGAAAAATAAATGCTGTTTACAGGATCAATGACGGATTGCCAAACGGACACTGGGAATATTTTGATGAGAGCGGAAAAAAAACATCCGATCTTCATTTTAAAGAAGGCAAACTCATTAATAAAATGAAACTTTACTGATGAAATTACCTGAGAAAATTTTAGTTGGCCTTTTTTTAATTGGAATTATTCTTAGATTTTTTAATATTCCTGGTGGAACCACTTCCTTTATGTTTACTTTATTGGGGCTTTCACTTTATTATTTGTTTGGAGGCTTTTGGGCTTTTTCATATTCTGATAAGAAGAATGGGATAAAAGAAAATAAACTTTGGTTTTCTATTCCTCTTGGATTAGTTGCGGGGTATGCGATTCTGGGAATTATATTTAAATGGATGATCTGGCCAGGTGCAACAATTACTTTAATGAATGCAAGTTTCTTTTTAACTGGATCTTTTATGGCTTCCATAATTTTGTTGTATACGCTTGGACGAAAATTGAATCTAAGAAATTATTTTCGCTCAACAACAATTCGGATTTCTGTACTTCTTGGCTTAACTGTTGGTTCCTTTTTTTTGAAAGGAATTCAAATATTTTCTTTCTTTCATAGCGGTGATCCGGAACTTGTTCGCAAATTTGAGAACATGCAGAACAATCCGGAAAACAACGCTATGGCAAATGAATATTGGGATTATGTGGATAAAAAAAATAGTAAATAGAATTTTTTTTCTGAAATTTTAGAATGAAAAACAACCGCCAGTTATTTTTAAATCACGTAGCACAAACTTCTCCAGCACCAATGGCCTTGGAAATTGAACGCGCAGAAGGAATTTACTTGTACGATGCTTCCAATAAAAAATACATTGATCTTATTGCCGGAATTTCTGTGTGTAATGTCGGACATTGCAGACCGGAAATTATTGAAGCGGTGAACGCGCAAATGAAACGGCATGCGCATTTAATGGTGTATGGCGAGTACATTCAATATCCCCAAACAAAATTAGCCGAAGAACTTTCAAAACTTTTATCCGAAAAATTATCCTCGGTTTATTTTACCAACTCAGGCGCAGAGGCAACAGAAGGCGCCATGAAACTGGCAAAACGAGTAACGGGGCGAACGGAAATTTTTTCTTTCCGCAATGCCTATCACGGAAGTACACAGGGCGCTTTAAGTATTATGGGAAGTGAAGATTTTAAAAATTCTTTCCGCCCGCTTTTGCCTGATACAAGAATTCTTGAATTCAATAACGAAAAAGAAATTGAACTGATCACAAAAAATACGGCTGCAGTTTTTATTGAAGTGGTGCAGGCAGAATCAGGAGTGATTGTTGGCACAACTGAATTTTTCAGAAAGCTAAGGGCGAAGTGTGATGAAACGGGAACACTGTTGGTGTTCGATGAAATTCAGACAGGTTTAGGCAGAACCGGAAAAATGTTTGCGTTTGAGCATTTAAATGTTGTTCCGGATGTTTTATTATTGGGAAAAGCACTTGGCGGAGGCTTGCCATTGGGCGCTTTTATTGCATCAAAAAAATTAATGGATTCATTTACTGAAAATCCGGTGCTCGGTCACATTACAACTTTTGGCGGAAATCCGGTTTGTTGCGCAGCTGCATTGGCTTCGTTAAAAATAATTCAACAAGAAAAATTAATTGATTCTGTTGAAGAAAAAAACAAGATCATTCATTCAGAATTAAAACATCCGTTCATAAAAGAAATTCGCAGCAAAGGTTTACTTGTTGCAATTGAATTCGGAGACGTTGATCTGAATATGAAAATTATTTCTAAGTGTATTGAAAACGGAGTTATTACCGATTGGTTTTTATTTTGTGCAACGGCAATGCGGATTGCACCACCCCTTACCATTTCTAACGCACAACTTAAAGAAGCCTGTAAAATAATTGTTGCTTCTATCTGACAATTACTTTGTGTTTTTTGCAAGGGAATGGTGGGTAGCGAACACTGTTAAGAAACCCCTCTCTATATCAGTATTCACCACACCCAACATTCCATTGCAAATTAATTTTTTTTCTTGCGGCCGGAGGCCGGATGATGTGCTGCTCGCGGGCAATGTCATTAAGTTAAGGAATTCAATAAGCCTCCCGTCTTTAGCGGGAGGCTAGAATAAGAAAAAGTAAATTGGGCTTTAGACCAAAA
>JACMLS010000370.1 GCA_014379485.1 Bacteroidia bacterium
CGCAGGCCTTTTTCTTTAGCTTCTTCCAGAAGTTCTTTTACGGTCAATGCGCCGAAGCGAAAGGAAAAATTTGTATGGCAGTTTAACGGCAATTCATTGTTTTTTTGATCTACCTTTCCTCAGAAATTTTGTAGCCTATCATTTTACGAGGGTTCGGCATTGGTTTCGGCTCTTTTTTTTCTTTCTCCGTTTTCTCTAATAATTCGTCAAGATATTGAAAAACCAACTCAATATTTTTATCGTGATTGGTGACTTTCTTTTTTATGTGCTCAATTTCTAAACGTAATTCCATATTGTTTGAAAGCATTTCACGCAGCTTTACAAAAACATCAATGATCATAAAACTAACTGTTATTGCCCGGCTGCTTTTCAAAACATTTGAGAGTTGCAAAACTCCATGTTCAGTAAATACCATGGGTAAATAACGGGTTCCGCCACGACCTTCCTTTGAGGTCGCAAATTGCGACCTCAAAGCCGCAAACTCCTTTTCAGTCAACTCAAACATGTATTTTTCAGGGAAACGCTCTATGTTTCTTTTTACCTGTTCCTTCAATCGTTTGGTCTCAACCTGATAAAGCTCTGCTAAATCCTGGTCTAGCATTACTTTTTGATCCCTTAAAAAGCAAATTTTGTTCATGATTACTTCATCAGGAATCAGAATACTTGTTTCTTTCTGTCTCATACATTTTGATTTTAAAACTGTAATTAATAATTTTCTTGCTTACATCTCGCTAACAAATTATTCCGGTACTCTATATTCTACCGTCAGTCTTTCATCTCACCGTCTCTTACAGAACGCATTGTTTTGATAATATTATTATCAAAACAATGCTTATAAACATATCGCATTGCTTTTTAAAAAACAAATTAAAATCGGGTTTTGTTGAAAAATAAAATCGGAAGTTTCACTCTGAATTAAGAGTAAAGCAAACTGGTAGACTCTTACATTTTCGCCCGATTTTGGATTGCTTCTGGTTAGTTGCAGGTTGTATCATTGCATCATGAACGCATTAAAAAGCCCGCTAAAAATTATTGCACTGCTGCTTGTAAACGGATTGTCGGTTCAGTTAGCTGCACAATGCAATTGCGAAAACTCTTATCCTGCCCCACAAGGCGGAGAAGCAATTGTTTACATAACGCCTGCACAAGGTGTAAGCGGAATTCAAACCGCAATTAATAATGCAACAAGCCCAACAACAATTTTTTTAATGAACGGAACATATAACGTAAGCGGCGGACAAATAAATATTACCAAACCCAATATTACATTAAGAAGTTTTAGCGGAAAAAGAGATTCTGTTATAATTTACGGGGGAGGAATGCTGACTGGAACTGGTTATCATGGAATTTCAATTTTAAATACAAACGCAAAGGTCATTGATCTGACAATAAAAAATATTGATACACATCCAATCGACATAAATTTTTGGTACCAGCCCGGCGACATTGATAATTTGGTATTACACAATTTGCACATTGCAGACGGCGGAGAACAGTTGATAAAAATGAGTTATTCAGGGAATTTAAATCAAAACAGCCATAACGGAATTATTGAATGCTGTTTAATTGAATATACAACTTCATTACCTGGCTCTGCTTACTATACAAACGGAATAGATCTGCATTATGCGGAAAACTGGCTGATACAGGATAATACGATTAGAAATATACAAGCCGGCCCCGGAACAACAAATGATGCAGGCCCCGCCATTTTATTTTTTAAGGGCGGAAAAAATATGATTGTTGAGAGAAATCTGATTATTGATTGCGATGAAGGAATCTTTTTAGGCAACTGGGCAGACCCAGCAGGTTTCGCTTCCACAGACAGCGGAATTGTAAGAAATAATTTTATTCGCGGTCATGCAAACAGCCGCTGCGGAATAGGAATTGTTCGTTCGCCCAATGCAAGAATTCTAAACAACACCATTTTTTCTCCGGGCGGAACCGTATGGACCGCACAAAAATATTCAATTGAAGTTACGGGGCCAGAAGATACCAACCTTGTAATTCAAAACAACCTGATGGATGAAACGATTCTGAACAACCAGGGAACTGCGCCACCTTTCTCTGATATTACAAATATAGATTCTGCTTCCGCTTCAAATGTAATTCAGGCAAGCGGAATAAATCCTGATCTTCATTTGACTTCCACGTCAGTTGCAATTGACGCAGGTACTCCGCACAGTTTACGTAATTCTGATTTTGATTGTGGTACAGTTGCAGGCAATGCAGATGTAGGAGCAGATGAAATTCCGGTAACTACAGGGGTTTTGCCGGGTATGATTGACGGAAAAAAATTAAATCTGTTTCCGAATCCGGCAACTGAGTTTGTAACCATTTACGGCTTTGAAAGCGATAATGTAAAAATAAATGTAACCGACCTTTTTGGAAAAACTGTTTTGTCTGCTTTTGAGAAAGTGAAAGACCAAAAAATTTCATTCGATATAAAAACATTGCCTGGCGGATCCTATTTTGTAGAGATCTTTGACGGAACCACCACACGCAAAAAAACGTTGCTGGTGCAGTAAAAAAGCTATTCGGCAGAACCGAAAGCACAACAAATAAATGAGGACGGCGAAGGGAGTCACACTTAGTGTGGCTCTTTTCGTTTGTAAGAACTTTGCGTGCTAATTGCAAGGGGCAATTGAAGACCTCAAAAGAAAAGAATCAGGGTTTTTTTGCCATAAAATAAACGTGCTGAAAATCGTTTACCGGAAATGTATACATTTTATTTGTAACACTGAATTGAAAGTTAGGAATGAGAACCCATTTGGAGGTATCATTCAGATCTGTTTTTCCGCTATTGTTTTCAAGAAGAACTTTGTAAGGTTTTACAGAAGTTAAATTTGCGCTGTTATGATAATCGTAAGTAATAAAGGCCGCGTTTACGAAAGGCTGATTGTGCGGAAAAAAAGTCCAGTAATACCCTTCAAAACTTTTATTGGTTAGCAAACTGTTACTGCCGCCATCCATAAGCAAAAAAGAAAAATTAACCTGCGGAGAAAAAGTGCTGTCAGGAATTTGCAACGTAACTTTTGGTTCCCAATAACTATTCATATCACCAGGTGCAAGAACAAAATTTCCTGTTGAAGAATTTAAATGGAGCGGGCTTACAGAGTTTGAATTGTTTACATGATTACAGGCAACCAGACAACCAACAAGTAATACTAGAATTATTTTTTTCATAATTGCGTTGCTTTTGAATAGATCTTTTTAAACTGGTAAGCAAGGCCGATCTTGCCATATGTAAATTTGCCAACAGACCCGTATAGGCTGGCTGTAACATTATTTTGCAAGGTCTGACCAAAATTAAAGTAAATAAGAATGTTTCCGGCCTTGTACCCAACAGTTGCATTAACACCATAGACAAATTTGTTCCAGCTTATCCTATCTCTAAAATTGTAATACTTTACGATTCCGTAATTTTCATAAGAGATAAAGTAAGTCGGCCCTGTGTCGGCAGCCTTTTCAATAAAATTTCTTTTCACCTTCCAGTAATTTATTTCGAAACCCGCTTCAGCAAAAAAAGATCTGAAAGTTAATTTTCCGTATCCCAGTGCAAAATTAAAACTTGCATGGTCAAGCCGCGTTCTCATTTTATACTCAGAGCCGTCTATTACAGTTTGCTCTACAAAGTTATTGCTGAGAGCAGTCACAGTTCCTTTTCCGAATTCTGAGTAGATAAGTTCAACAATATTGTAAGAAATTGAATTTCTGAAATAAAAGCTCTTTGCTAACCTGGCCTTGGCACTTAAGCCAAGAGATAAATAACAGTGTGTTTTAGGCACTTTTGTAACATCAATAACCATATATCCGTTTGGTTCAGCGGGTACAGTATCGGAATAGGGTGTAAACAAAAAAGTATCTGCAAACAGAAAACTGCTGAATCGGGAAAAGATCATTTTCTCGGAAAAAACAGAAAATGTAATTAAAGGGTCAGAAGATTTTACAAGTTTGTAATCAGGCAATTTTTTTTCTGTGTACTGGTTTTTGGTAAGATTACGGTTGTAAAAAACATAATTAAGTCCCAGTTCTGCTGTAAGAAAAGTTTTTCTGAGCGCACCTTTGTTCTTTGTAAACGGGTCAAGGGTGGTAATGAGATCAACTGAAAAACGCCTCATTCTTACGCCTCCACCCAAGCAGAGAGCTACCTGATTTTTTTTTATTCCGCTGAATCTGCTGTTTACAAACGCATCAAAATCGTCGGGTTTACCTTCTGCAACGCCGGAGTATGCCCTTATAGATTTATATACAAAGCTATGCTTTAATCCGCCAAGCCCGTAAAATGTAAATTCTTTTTGCTTCGAAAAATCATACCCGCCCATTAAACGCGAATTGAATTTTCCTACCTGCATTGTTATTTCCCTCTTATAAAAACCATAAGGATCAGGATTGAAACTTGAAGCGATGCGGGTTTTGGCATGTCCTAAATCAAATGAAAAAAAGAGATTATTATTATCAGGATAAAATTTTACATAAGGTGAGAACCAGCCTTTTGTTTTTTCAACATCTGTCTGCACCTGGAAAGTGCTGTCGTAACCTAAAGCATAAAAATCAGGACTATCCTGTATGCTAAGTCTTGTTAATGTTTTAAATGCCCTTACACCCAACTCAATTTTTTGAGGCAACACCCATGTGGCGCAAAAGATCATTACATAAATCAAAAAATAACGCATACTACCAGATCTTAAAATCGTTTTGAAGATTTTCGGCCCTGCTTGTTGAAACCTGTTTACCCTGGGTAATCTCAGATACTTTCACAAAAAGATATTGCTGCAATTCACTTAATAAGATATCTCCGTCTTTATTCAAATCTGCTTTGCCTTTTTTTAATCCGTTCAAAAAACAATAAGTAAAAGCGCCGTTCTTCCACTCCTTACTTTCAAGTGCATACTCTGCACCGCCCGCAGATGAAATTACGGTTGTGCCATTATTCAAACGCATATCGGCAAAGAGCAGTTTAGAGAGTTCAAAAGAACTTTTCAGGTTCATATCTCCTTTTTTCTGAACAGAACTACCCGCACCCCTGAAAGTTAATTTATCGCCTGAGATCATTGTATCTTTCGGCGCAAGTTGCACTTCTTCTTTATCTATCTCACCGCTATGGCATGCATCTATAAGCAGAACTTTTTTTCTCACCTTAATATTATCGAACAAACCTGAAAGAGCATCGTAAGAAATGCCATTTACTTCGGGGTTTGTAAACTCAACATTGTAAGTAGAAAAATAATAATCAAGGTTCTTATCTAAAATTCCATGTCCGGCTACAAACAAAATCACAACATCGTTAATACCTGCGCCTCCAATAAATTTTTTAATTGATTCAAGACTGTCTTTACGCACTGCTTCGTTCAGATAGATTCTTGTGTGAACGTTTCCGTAACATTTTGACCTGGAAAAAAGATTTACCACATCCTGCGCATCTTTTTCTGAGTAGGCAAGGTTGTATTGGTTTTCTGTAAAATGCCCGGCCCCCATGGCAACCAAATAAAGATCAGGCTTTGTTTTTTTTGCGTCCAACACAACCTGGAAAGAAAATTTATTGGAAATTATTTTTTTTTCATTAGCAATATAAACCTGAATATCATTTTTACCGGGGCTTAATGTTACTGATGTTTTTTTCTCAAAAACCTGACTCGCGATCTTTTCACCGGCTTTGTTTCCAATAGGGACACCGTTAACATTGATGAACAAATTTTCGAGCAGGCAAGTACTGTCAGCACCATTTACAGAAAACTCAAATAATTCTTTATCTGTAAACAATTCCGCAGGAAGTTTTACTGAAAGCGCCGGAATATTTTTACTGATAACAAAATCTGTTTCGGTAATATTGCTTTTCTTTAACCGTTTCAGGTAGGCACTCTTATAACTGTTCAGCAATAAAGAGTCTGCGTAAGGAAATTTTTTAAGGGCAAGGTCGGGCCTGTTATACTTAAAATCAAACTGGTCAAAAGAAAAAATGTTTTCCTGCATTCTGAATCCAACGTCTTTAAGCGCTCCTTTTGATGCGTAATAATAATTTTCTTCGTTCATAAAAAGAAAATCTTTTTCCGCAAAGGGCACCATAACTCCTTTCAAAATTCCTTCCGCACTCCAGTTTTTTATCAGCCCGTCTTTTCCAACTGTACTTACAAAATTATACTTCGGATTAAAAGCTGTGCAATTAATTCCACCTTTATGCTTTGTATTAAACTCAGTACTCAAAGAATTGTTTACATCCGAACGTAGTTGCAGTGTATCTCCTGCAACTTTTATACAGGCTTTTAATAACGGAATGCACCTTTCTGCATTTTCAGCAATCATCTCTTTTCTCACTTCCTTTTCTTTGTATTTATTTTTTTTGTAATCAGTTGAAGAGGCCCGGTTCCTCTTAAAATCCCAAACAACTTTATTAAAGATCTCCTCTTCAACAAAACCGGTTTGTTTATAGGTAGAATAATATACAGCCGTCAGGTATGCTTTATTTTCTGAAAGAGAATCAATATTGAGCAGGCGGTATTTCCAATTCTTTTTTGCTGAAACCATCTGGTAATTAATAAAGGAATTTGTTTCAAGGTCCCAGTATTTCACAAGGGCCTTATCGTAAGCAAGAACAAGTGCAGTACCATTTTTTGCATAAGCAATTGAATTGATCCGGTCGCAGGTACCTTCTAATGTTCTGATCAGTTTTCCGCTTACTGTATTCCAGATGTAAACGCGCTGATCTTCGCCCGCACTTAAAAGAAGTTTTCCGTCTTTACTAAGTTCCATACATTTTGGCAGTCGCGTGTGGCCCCTTAAAATAAACCTCACTTTTCCGTCGGAATTATAACAGTAGATCAGTTTTTCTTTATCGGCCATATAAAAATTTGCAGTATCAGCGGCAATACAAAATATTGGAGCGTGTGCTTTACTGAAAGTTTCAACAATCTCAAAATCGTTTTTTAATGAGTAGCCAGGCACATCTCTCTTATTCAATGCTCCTTTTCTTGTCCCCGTGAAAATCCTATCGCCCTTTCTGCTATAAGCAATACAATTTGCCTTTTCTTCAAATGAAGTAAGTTCCTTTTTCTGCTGATAATCGTAAATAATTACTGAAAATACTTTTCTCATTGCTGAATAGGCAATGGTATGATCACGGATATTCAGGGCAAGGTTGCAATTCATGGTATTGCCTGAATTTGATATCACCTCTACTTTATCATTAGCGGTATCGTAAATAAAAATATCAAGACCTGCAATAAAAAGAAGTTTTCCATCTTCTGTAACTGCAATTGATTTAAGTTGCTGTTCAGAGATCTTTGTTTTTTTTAAGACGGTGCCATTTTTCCAGTCCCAGATGATCAAAAAACCATCGTCAGAAACGCTGTACAGAAATTTACTATCAGGCCCGAACACAATAGAATTAACAGCTGCCTTGTGCCCACTTAAAATATTGACCTGTTTACCGGATTTGTAATCCCAGAGAATAATGTTGTTATCTGCTGAGGCGGTTGCTATTACATTCTGATCAATACTAAACCTGACAGAATTGATAAAGGAAGTGTGCCCTGTCTGAAGGGAAATTTCCGGTTGCTGCGCATAGGTATTAGCACCGCTTAACAGGAGAAAACAAACCAGGAGAAGATCTTTAAAAGCTCGGTTCACAATCTTCCAATATTAGTAATTTTTTTTTCAAAACAAAAAAAACAAACCGATTTATCAGAAGAAAATTTTTACTTAATTTAATA
>JACMLS010000371.1 GCA_014379485.1 Bacteroidia bacterium
ACCTGTCATGGGGTCGTATTAACCATCCAGAGGAGATCGTGAAGTTAGACGAGAAGATCCAGGTGGTGATCCTTGAATTTGATGATGATAAAAAACGTATTGCATTAGGCTTAAAACAACTTACTTCTCACCCATGGGAAAACCTTAGCGCTGAACTAAAAGTTGGCGATAAAGTAAAAGGTAAAGTTGTTGTTATTGCTGATTACGGTGCGTTTGTAGAAATTGCTGCCGGAGTAGAAGGTCTGATTCACGTTTCAGAAATGAGCTGGAGCCAGCATTTACGTACAGCAGCAGATTTTGTTACTGTAGGTGCAGAAGTAGAAGCACAGGTATTAACATTAGACCGCGAAGAGCGCAAAATGAGCCTGGGTATGAAACAACTTACACCTGATCCATGGGCATTGATCATGGATAAATATGCAAAAGGAAGCCGCCACACCGGAACTATCCGCAACTTCACCAACTTTGGTGTGTTTGTAGAAATGGAAGAAGGAGTTGATGGATTGGTGCATATTTCTGATTTAAGCTGGAGCAAAAAAATCAAGCATCCAAGTGAGTTCTGCAAGATCGGAGATAAAATGGATGTGACTGTATTGGAAATTGATGGCGAAAACCGTCGTCTGAGCCTTGGTCACAAACAATTAGAAGATAACCCATGGGATGTTTTTGAAACGGTATTCGTTATCGGATCATCTCACCAGGGAACTGTAACCAACGTAAACGATAAAGGAGCAACTATTTCTCTTACTTATGGAGTAGAAGGATTTTGCCCTAACCGTTTCTTAGGTAAAGAAGATAAAACAAACGCTAAAGTTGAAGATACATTGGAGTTTGTGGTAACTGAATTCTCTAAAGATGCAAAACGCATTGTAGTATCGCACCGCTCTACATGGGATGCTGAAAAAGAAGCCCAGATAAAAGCAGAAAAAGATGCTAAGAAAAATGAGAAAGATGAAACTAAAAAAACAGTTAAGAAAATGAAAGACAGCGCCGAGAAAACCACTTTAGGTGATATCGAATCGCTGGCTGCTTTAAAAGAAAAATTAGATAACAAATAAGCGTTATCTAAAACAAAACTCTCTGTATCGCAAGTGCGGAGATGCTAAAAACTCGCCATGGTTTTTAGTTTGGCCCCCGACAGAAATGTTGGGGGTTTTTTTTGCCCTCCCTCGGTACATTTTTTCCTTCGGAAAAAACACTCGGGATGACAAAAAAAATCTGCGGGGCTTAGTGAGACGAAAAAACTTTGGTTCTGCTCAGTATCACAAAAAAAATATTCGACTCCACTCAGTGTGGAAAGAAAACTATTCTACGGCGTTTTCTAATCTAAAGAAAGTTGCTCCGAAAAAATTGGAGCCTAAAATGAATTCCGATTAATTATTGAGGAAATCTATAACTCTGCTTTTATTCCTTCAGCGTAAAAATTACCATCATAGAATTGTCGATCCTACGATTATGCAACTGAAAAAACTTCAAGCCATTCTGTTCGCCATAACTATCCAAAGCTTCGAGCATTTTTGTAAAATTATCCATATCAAGTTGAGATTTTAAGGCCATTTCCTTCCAGCCAGGAATCACTTGGGCTAAATCAATAAGTGGTATTACCTTAAACTTTGCCATAATCTGTGGTTTTAGAATGTAAAAATACAAAATATGAGATTAAATAAGAGTAGTGAAGTACAGGTTGAATAGCAAGTATCCAATCCTACTGGTGAATAAGAAAAGCAGTACAACCGAGGTGCATTTCAAAAGTCCTGAAATATTTATAAATTTATGGGATAAACGCTGTTTCATAAAGCAATAAACCACTAGATATTCTGTTTCCTTTTAAATACTGTTCTGCGCTTTTTAACAGTAACAGTCAGATTATCTGAACAATAAGACTCTTAATCGTCACAAAATGCATCCTAAACAAAAAAAATCCAATTTCCCACAATAAAACAAAAGCCTTACCGTTCTTAATGTATATAAACCCTTAAAACCCTTGAATGGATAAAATCTCTACTCTTATTCTTACTGCTTCCCAAAACACCAAAAAAGTCGCCACAACAATTGCCAAAGCGACAAAATCAAAGAAAAAGTCAGACAGCCTAAGCGAAGCTTTTGAGCCATCTGACGCAGTAATCGACCGCATTCTCAACTACAGCAAAGCTTTATCGGTAAAACCATCAAAATCGATAGGATACGTTGAAAACTTGTTGAATTAATTTACACTTTGGATGTAACTTTTTAATTTTATATCCGTTAATTTAACAAATCAAATAATCCCTCTTATGAAAAAGATTTCTTTATTACTGGTTACCGGCGCCCTTGTATTAGTTTCTTGTGGCGGACACGGACCTCCTTGTGCAGCTTATAGCTCTGTTAAAAAAATGGAGAACACTAAAGCTATCATGGTTCAACCAGCTAAAGTTCTTCCTTCTTAAATTTATTAAGCAGGTGTATCTTTTGTTTTATGTTCCGTTAAGGATGTAAAACAAATCACCATGAAAATAATTAAAGCTTTTACAGCGGCAACCATCCTTGCCGCTTTTTTTGTTTCCTGCAACACCATGAAGGAAACCAGTAATAACACCGGTTGGGAATATAACGCTCCCAAATCAGGAGGTTTTCAGACTCAAAACGCATTTACAAAAACCACAGTTCTAAAAGATGAGCCGCGCGTTGTTGTTTACAATGCAACAATGGATCTGACCGTAAAAATTCCCGATTCAACTAACGCACGCCTCAGTGCCATTGCTGAGAAACACAAAGGTTACGTTCAAAAACTAGGCACCACTTATTCTGTGATCCGTGTAAAATCGGAAAACCTTGATGCTGCACTGCGCGAAATCTCTTTGCTTGGAAAAGTAACTTACAAAACTGTTTCGGGCGATGATGTTACTGAAGATTTTAAAGATTTGAAAATACGTTTGGAGAATGCAGAAAAAATAAGAAGCCGTTATATAGAATTACTTGCAAAGGCGCAAAACGTAAACGAAACAATAAGCGTTGAGCGCGAGTTAGAAAGATTAAACATTGAAATAGATCAGCTCAAAGGAAAAATTGGAAGCATTGCGCATCTTTCAGAATTTTCTACCATTCACCTAAACATAAAAGAAAAAACAAAACCGGGCATTGTGGGTTATGTTTTTGTGGGAATTTATAAAGGTGTGAAATGGTTGTTTGTGCGGAATTAGTGAAAGGGGCGAAGAACGAGGGAAAGGGACGAGAGAAAATAAACGGATATAAGACAGGTGTGAAAAATTTTGAAGACAGGTTTACAGTTTTAGGTTGGTTAAAAAAAATCTCAGGCTGTGAGGGTGTTGTCCACCCGAACTGTGAGTAATAAAGTTTAGAAAATTGAAAGTTTGGGAAGTAATTTGAATAAATCAATTTTGATTTAATTAAAAATGGAGAAACGCCTTAA
>JACMLS010000372.1 GCA_014379485.1 Bacteroidia bacterium
CTTTTCTGCAGCTCTGTCATTGGTTTTGTTTTTTTCAGATCCGTTTCATTTTCAGGCATAGGCTTACACAATAAGTTCCTGATCTTTGTTGCGAATGCATATTCTCCCAAAACACCAATTGCCCATTGTCGGCCAGCTTCAATACAACTTGTGTTGTTAC
Organism: Bacteroidia bacterium; assembly: GCA_014379485.1. GTDB lineage: Bacteria > Bacteroidota > Bacteroidia > B-17B0 > Aurantibacillaceae > AM-1111. The sequence goes on from JACMLS010000372.1 coordinate 161, forward strand.
TCTCACTCAATCCCTTTACGTATATCACAAGATCAAGCGAATCCTTTTTGTCGCCAACAGAAAATGCAACCTGGTCTGGCCTTAACCTGCAACCGGGGGTGGTAACAAGAAAATCCTGAATACGATTATTGGGAATTGGCTGAAGGAGGGCAATGAATTCCCAACCATTGATCTTTGGCGCTTTCTCTACAATTTTCTTTACCATAGGAAAAAGTGTCTGTTGTCCTTCGGCCGTAATGGTAAGTTTAATTCCTTCCATCGTGCGCATCATATGCGGTTTTATTCCTTGCTGAATTTTTTCGAGTTCCTTCCTTATTTCTCCCATGCTTTTTTCGTTGTCGAACCTATCCTTGCTTATACGCTGCTCATTGGCGGCAAACCATTTCCAGAATTCATCAATTGGGTCTAAGGCATTAATTTTTTCTTGAACCACCTTACTCTCCTGGCCCGAAGAACAGGAAAAACAAACGGTACCTAGTGTAAAAAATGAGAGCAAAATAAAAAAGCGTTTCATAGAATGTGGTTTTGCAAATTGTTTATGCCTGAAAGATACAAAAGAAAACAACTTAGGATAATTTGGAGGTAAACTCTAAGTAAAAACACCGAATATCAGGCGTTTTTCATTGGTATTCTCTTTGTTAAAAGTATATTTAAGGTTCGGCATTGGTTTATGCAGCACCCACGTTTTTTCAACTATATAGTATTATTATTGTTTTCTGTAACGGCAACGTTTTCGCAGGTAAATTATAAATTTCATAAACTGGGTGTTGAGAGCGGGCTGTCGCAAAACGTAGTTACTTCTATGGTTGAGGACAAGCAGGGTTTTCTCTGGTTCGGAACCATGTCTGGCCTTAACAAGTACGACGGATATACTTTTAAATCTTTTCATTTCAATCCGCGCGACACCAATTCTCTTGCAGAAAGCTGGGTCACTAATTTGTGCTGCAGTAAAGACGGCAACATCTGGGTGGCTACAAGACAAGGAGGATTGAACCGCCTTGATCCCGGCTTAAATAAAATTACGCGCTTTCTGCATGATCATAATCGTAAAAATTCTATTTCAGAAAATATTGTTACCTGCGTTATTCAATCTGCTAACGGAAAAATATGGGCGGGCACAACCGATGGACTGAATGTTTTTGACGGCGCGAAAGATGATTTTACACGCTTCTATAAAAACGAAAAAGATTCAAACAGTTTAGCTGAAAACGCTATTACATCTTTATTTGAAGATGCAAACGGAAACATCTGGATCGGTTCAAACAAAAACTGCATTACAGAATATAATCCTAAACAAAATAAATTTACCAGGCACTACTATACAGAGAGTGCGACCCTGTTAATTCCCAATATCATTAAATCAATTACTGCTTTTACTCCTGAAACATTAATGATAGGAACCAACAGGGGCCTGCGTTTTTTTGATCTTGCTTCCGGAAAATTTATTAACGCACTGCAAAATTATAACCACGCAGATACTGTTTTGCGTTTTGATGTGAGTACCATTTGCAAAGGCAAAGACGGAAAATTCTGGTGCGGTATTCGTTTTTCTAATTATGCTTTTATTTTCAGTTGCATTGATCCGGCAACAAAATCGGTGGGCTACATTGCACCGAGTCTTAACAATCCTGAATCTGTTTCTTATGAAACCATGAACGCTTCTCTTGCAGACAGATCTGGTGTTATCTGGATCGGGTTTAACGGAAAAGGAATAAATTATTTTAATCCGGTAGCTCCTAAGTTTTTTCACCTCACTAAAAACGCTAATTACCTGAACCACCTTAGCAGCGAATACATTTACGCTATTTACGAAGACACTGACGGATCTGTTTGGATAGGTACAAGTGACAGAGGTGTAAATCATTATTTTCCATCATCGCAAAAAATGGAATATTTTGATAAGGGCATTATGGAAAACAACTGGTGTTCTGATATAAAACCAGATGTGCCCGGCAAACTCTGGATGGCTTTTAAAACAAATCAGATAGATGGCGGCGTAATTCTCTTCGACACAAAAAAAGGAAGCTACCAAACCATTGATGAAATTGCGGGAAAAGAAAACTTACTCAGCAGTTTTACAGTAAGGGTATTGCTCAATGAAAAAAATGTGTTGTGGATTGGAACTGCAGACGGCGGACTTGACCGTTTTGATAAAAAAACAAAAAGCATGACTGTTTACCGTCATGACAAAAAAAATAAAAATTCAATTTCAGGAGACGAGGTTTCTGATATTTTCAGAGACAGACAGGGAAATTTATGGATAGGCACGCGCTCAGGCCTGAACCTGATGGATGAAAAAAATCAAAGCTTTACCAATTACATTTACAACCCCAGAGACACCACCTGCATAAGCAGCAATTACGTTTTAGGAATTTTGCAGGATAAAAAAAACAATTTGTGGATCTCTACCTCGCATGGAATAAACCTGATGAATATTGCAAAGGGAACTTTCAGGCTTTACTCTACAGATAACGGTTTGCCTGATAATTTTGTTTACGGCATGCTTGAGGATGAATCAGGAAATTTCTGGATCAGCACAAACAATGGTTTATCCGAATTCAATCCTTTAAAAAACTCATTCAGAAATTTTGCGGTGAGTGATGGTTTGCAAAGTAAAGAATTCAACACACACGCCTGGCACAAGGGAAAAAGCGGTAAAATGTATTTTGGCGGAATCGGCGGCCTCAACATTTTTCATCCGGACAGTATACACGATAACACCTACATTCCCCCTGTTGTTATTACCTCGCTCAGTATTTTCGGAAAAGAACAGCATCTTGATTCAGGCATCTTCGCAAAAAAAACCATTACACTTAAGTACAGCGAAAATTTTATTTCTTTTGATTTTGCTTCGCTTGATTATTTGTATCCGGAAAAAAATGAATTCTCCTGCCAGCTCGAAGGTTTTGATAAAGACTGGATACAGCTCGGCCACAGGCACACCATTTCTTATTCTAATCTTGACCCCGGAGAATATACCTTGCACGTAAAAGCCACTAACGATGATGGCTTGTGGAATGAAGTAGGAACAAGACTTAAAATAATTATTCCTCCGCCTTTTTATAAAACAAATTTGTTTTATTTTTTGTGTGTGCTCGTTGTCGGTTCAATTGTTTTTCTAACATACAAAAGCCGGGTAAAAAATTTACTGAAAACAAAAAAACTGCTCGAGGAACAGGTTAATGAAAGAACTTCTGAAATAGAAAAGCAGAAAGAGGAAATTTCAGCTTCTTACAAAAATATTTCTGAGATCAGTGAAATTGGCCGGCTCATTACCTCTTCTTTAAACCTTGAATCTATTCTTAATACCGTTTACGAAGGAGTAAACAGGTTAATGGATGGCAAATTTTTTGGCATCGCAATTTATGATGAAAAAAATTCTACAATAGAATATCAGCTTTTTATCAATAGCGGAAAACGGCTTGACAATTTTGTTATTCCGCTTGATAAGGAAGGAAGTCTTGCAGCATGGTGTGTACGTAATAAAAAAGAGCTGATCACAAACAACAAAAAAGAAATTGATGAGTATGTTCCTGCGGCACCTTTGTTATTAAGCGGCGACGACGATACTGAATCTATTATTATGTTACCCTTGCTTATAGGCAAAAAATGCATTGGCGTTATAACTGTTCAGAGTTTCCAGCAAAATGCTTTCACAAATTTTCACCTCGAAACCATTCGCTCAATTGCATCGTATGCAGCCATTGCAATTGACAATGCGCAGCTGGTAGAGAACCTGGAGGAAATTGTAACGGACAGAACTAAAGAAGTAGTGCTGCAAAAAGAACAGGTAGAAAAAGCTTTTATCAATACCCGCATTTTAAATCACATTGGCCAACAGGTAACTTCTACGCTTGATTTTGAGGAGATCTTTTTGAAGTTGTATGAAAGCGTAAACAAACTAATGGATGCGCAATGTTTTGGTATAAGAATCTATTACCCCGAAAGAAATGCGGTTGAATATTCTTTTGAATTTGAGAACGGAATCCGCAACGAAGCATTTGATGTGGCAATGACGGAAGATAATAACTACACTGTCTGGTGCATTAAACACAACAAAGAAATTTTTATCAACGATAATGAAAATGAATATTTCAAATACGTAGAAAAAATTCTTGTTCCGTGGGGAAACATGCCGGCTTCACTTATTTTTTGTCCGTTAAGAGCAGGCAACCGTGTAATAGGAGTGATTACCGTGCAGAGTTTTAGTAAAAATGTTTATACAGATTATCATTTGGATATTTTACAAACACTTGCAAGTTATACTTCTATTGCCTGGGATAACGCACAGCTCTACAATAAAATGGAAAACAAGGTAAAAGAGCGTACCTCAGA
>JACMLS010000373.1 GCA_014379485.1 Bacteroidia bacterium
ATTGAAAGGAAATTGAAAGAGATGAATTGAACTTCTTTTTTTGTTAAGTTTGAAACATGAACCGGTTTTTTGTCCTTTTCCTGCTTCTTCCTTTTTTTATTCCTGCGCAGGACAAACTGATTGACTCTTTAAACCTGGCTCTTAAAAACGTAGGGCATGATACAGACAGAATTAATATTCTTTCTGAGTTAAGCGAAATTTGTGAAGTGGAAGATATTTTAAAATACACAGAACCCTGCGTGCAACTTTGCGAAAAGAGTCTGGCAACCACACAAACAAAACCCCTTAAAGAATTTTACTTAAAACACCTTGCATCTGCGCAGAACAATATTGGTTTTCTTGCCCAGCAGCAGGGCGATATTCCTAAAGCATTAGAATACTATCACAAAAGTTTAAAGATTCAGGAAGAGATCAATGACAAAGAAGGATTGGCAGCATCTTATAACAACATTGGCGTTATTTATAAAAACGAAGGCGAGATCGCAAAGGCTTTGGAGTATTATCATAAAAGTTTAGCTATACAGGAAGAAATTCAATTAAACGAAGGCGCTAAAAGTAAAGAAGATCTTAAAAATAACTCTGCAATAGCTTACTCTTTGAATAATCTGGGATCTATTTATGGCAGCCAGGGCGATATTCCAAAAGCGCTTGAATATTACCACAGAAGTTTAAAGATCCGCGAAGAAATAAAAGACAAATCGGGAATAGCACTCTCTTTAAATAATCTCGCTTTTATTTACAACAACCAGGGAGACAAAGCAAAAGCACTTGAGTACCATACAAAAAGTTTAAAAATAAGAGAAGAAATTAAAGACAAAAAAGGAACTGCTGAATCTTTAAACAACATTGGCTTTATTTATGACAGCCAGGGCAACAGCACAAAAGCTTTAGAGTATTACCATAAAGGTTTACAGATACAGGAAGAAATTACTGACAAGAAGGGAATAGCCGCTTCGCTGAACAACATTGGAACCATTTATAGAAACACAAACGACTTTGTAAAAGCTTTAGAGTATCTGCATAAAAGTTTAGCTATAAGAGAAGAAATTAAAGACAAGGGAGGGATTACAAATTCGCTCAGTAATATTGCCTGGGCATTATTTAAACAAGGCAATATCAGCGGGGCACTCTCATTTGGCACAAGGGGTTTAACTACCGCCAGAGAACTTGGTTACCCTGAAAATATCAGGAATGCCGCCGCTAATCTTAAAGACATTTACAAAAAACAAAATAATTTTAAAGAAGCGCTTGCCATGTATGAATTGCAAATACAAATGCGCGACAGCATTAATAATACCGAAACAAAAAAAGCCTCAGTAAAAAAACAGTTTCAATACCAATACGAGAAAAAAGCGGCAGCTGATTCTGTAAAAAATGCAGAGACGCAAAAAGTAAAGGATGCAGAACTGAATGCGCAAACCGCTAAATTAAAACAGGAAAAAACGCAACGTTATTCGTTAGTTGCCGGCTTGTTCATCGTTTTGGGTGGTTTAGGGTTTGTGATCAATCGCTTTCGCGTTACAAGCAAGCAGAAAAAAATTATTGAAGAACAAAAAACCAAAGTAGACGAGGCCTTTGATAAACTGCACGAAAAAAATAAAGAAGTAATGGATAGCATTTATTACGCCAGAAGAATTCAACGCGCATTAATTACAAACGAAAAATATATCGAGAGAAATTTATTCAGATTAAAAAACCAACGCTAATTTTATTCTTTAATGATCTTTCTTACTATGCTTCCCGAATTCAACTCAATCTGCAAAAAATAAATTCCCGCAGGTAAAGAAGAAATGTCAATTTCTGTTTTTCCGTTTGTTAACGCTGCTTTTAAATTTACAAGTTCCTTTCCCGGAAGATCTCTTACTGTAA
>JACMLS010000374.1 GCA_014379485.1 Bacteroidia bacterium
AAGTACAGAAACAGAAACGCTTATTACCCTTGATAATGCAGGAACCGTACTCTGGTCTAAAAATTACGATGTGCCTTTTGCAGGAATTTACGGCACTTCAAGAATTAAATTTTTTCCGAACGGAGATTTCTTAATGTTTATTTCAACTTACAGCTATGCAGGTTATATTATTATAAACCCAACCGGCACAATACTAAGAGGAGAAGGTTTATCTGCAGACAGTGCTTTGCTTAAAGATCCGGGTTTTGATGCAGAAATTTTTAACGATAGCCTTTTTGCAATTTCATCAAAAGCAGAAGGAGACAATTACATACTTACACTTAGCAGAACCGGAAATTTAAAATGGGCCAACCGGTACATCGCTTCAGATCCAAATGCATATCACCAGCCCCGTGCCATAAAAAAAACAGCCGATGGAAATTTACTTGTTTGCGGCTTGTTTCAGGATTCATTAACTGCCGGACCTTTTCTTATGAAAATTGATCTGAACGGAAACATTTTATGGAGAAAAACTTACAACTCTGCACTTTTTGGAGGCTTAACCTTTGATGCAATTACAGAACGGGCAAACGGAGATATTGTAATGAAAGATATGTACAATATTGTACTGCTCATTACAAACTCAAACGGACAAACGCTCATAGGCAAAATTATTGACGGCAACAATTGTACTATAGGCCTTTCTTCTCCTAAAATGGTAACGTCTTGTAACCGTATTGAACCTGTGAGCGGCAATTACGTTCCGGGTCTTTATAAAAACAATGATGATCTTGATAATAAATGTTTGTTTATAGATTATTTTGGATTTGTAGGAACAGCTCCTGTATTTAATCCAACCATTACACATCCTGTATATCGTTTTCCTATTCCTAATTCTTCCATAGATGCAAACGTTACTACTATTGCAACCGCATATAATTATACATTAGCCGATGCCTGCGTGGGAGTTGGAGTTGAAGAAAATAATTTGAGTGGGAATTTTAATTTATTTCCAAATCCTGCAAACGAAAACGTTTCTGTTTCGTTGAACTCAGTAAGCGGAACTGAAAACTTAACATTGCAAATTTTTGATATTACCGGCAAGTTAATTTCATCTGAAAAAATTTCTTCTGCAAACGGCACACTAAATTTTTCTACACAACGATTAGAGAACGGAATTTATTTGCTGCAGGTAAAAGAAGGCAAAAATATATACGGGATCAAGAAGCTGATCGTTTCGCATTAAAAGTGAACGACCGTAATTTACAGTAGCAATTATTGAACAAATTTAAAATTTCATTAAATTATTTTTAAGGCTTTTCTTTTTAAAAAGGACAACTAGTGCTCTGATTTCCCAATCAAAAACCACCCGGATTTCTGCTTGTATTCACCTTCTTTTCTTATCTTTATCCTCTTAAAATTCTTTGATATGAGCAAAATCAAATTTGGTACGGACGGCTGGAGAGCCATTATTGCACAGGATTTTACTGTAGAAAATGTTGCACGGGTAACAGAAGCAGCAGGAGTGTGGGTAAAAAATAATTTTAAAAATCCATCTGTTGTTGTTGGTCACGACTGTCGTTTTGCCGGAGAATTATTTGCAGAAACTACAACCAAAGTTTTATTGGCGCAGGGAATAAAAGTTTTTTTAGCAAAAGATTTTGTAAGTACGCCCATGATCTCTCTTGGTACATTAAAGCACGGAGCATCGCTGGGCGTTGTTATAACGGCAAGCCATAACCCACCCTCTTACAATGGTTATAAACTAAAAGGAAATTACGGAGGGCCTTTGCTGCCCGAAAAAATTCAGGAAGTAGAAGATATTATTCCTGACAAGAGCGGAGCAAATTTTGAGAACATTGACCTTGCTGCCGAAGAGAAAAAAGGAAATCTTGTTTACACAGATCTTGAAACAATGTATCTGAAACATGTAGAAGATAATTTTGATCTTGCCACTATTCGTAATAGCGGATTGAATTTAGCTTACGACAGTATGTTTGGTGCCGGACAAAGAATAATGAAAAGATTGTTTCCAAACATTGTGCATTTGCATGATGATGTAAATCCGGGTTTTCACGGCCAGGCGCCAGAACCTATTCATAAAAATCTTCTTGAGTTTTCCAATCTCATAAAATCAAGAGGCAATATTGATTGCGGCTTGTGTACTGATGGCGATGCGGACAGAATTGGTTTGTATGACAGCA
>JACMLS010000375.1 GCA_014379485.1 Bacteroidia bacterium
ACACCCATATTTATTCTGTCAATTTTTTCAAGCGGATCCTGATTTCTTTTTTTAATTCCCTGCTCGTCTTTTATATAAACAGATTGAATTCCGGCCGGAATTATTTCGTAAATAGCAGTTACTGTATGGCCGCTGCCCATTTCTCCTGCATCTTTTTTATCGTCTGTAAAATCTTCTTTGCGGAGCATTCTGTTCTCATAGCCAATAAGCCGGTACGCTTTTACGTTTTCTGAATTAAACTGAATCTGAATTTTTACATCTTTTGCAATAGCATACATTGTTCCGCCAAATTCTGTGATCAAAACTTTTTTGGCTTCGTTAATATTATCTATGTAAGAATAATTTCCGTTTCCTTTGTCGGCGAGCTTTTCCATTTTAGAATCTTTAAGATTTCCCCTTCCAAAACCAAGACAAGTGAGAAAAATATTTGATTTTCTTTTATCAACTATCAATGTTTCCATTGCAGAATCGCTGCTTACGCCAACATTAAAATCTCCGTCGGTTGCAAGAATCACACGGTTGTTGCCGCCTGCAATAAAATTGGCTTGTGCAACTGAATAAGCAAGGTTTATTCCGGCCCCGCCCGCTGTAGATCCGCCGGCAGAAAGATTATTAATGGCTTCCATGATCTTTGTTTTTTCATTTCCGTTTGTTGCGGGAAGCACAAGACCCGCGGCACCGGCATACACAACAATAGAAATTTTATCTTTTGCGCGAAGATTATTCACCAACAACTCAAAAGAAGATTTAAGAAGCGGCAACCTGTCAGGCGAATTCATAGAGCCTGAAACATCAACAAGAAAAACAAGATTAGAAGCAGGTAAATTTTCATAAGAAATATTTTTTCCCTGCAAAGCAACCAGCAACAATTGGTTTCCTTCATTCCAGGGACATTCTGCAAGCTCAGTTACAATTTTTACCGGATCATTTTCTTTGGGTTGCTCATAGTCGTAATGAAAATAATTGATCATCTCTTCAATACGTACAGCATCGGAAGGCGGTTTTTGTCCGGAGGTAAGAAACCTTCTGATATTGCTGTAAGATGCCCGGTCTACATCTGCAGAAAAAGTTGAAACGGGTTCTTCTTCAGAAAAAATAAAATTGTTTTCTGGTATAGAATCGTAAGACTCAGAACTACTCACCATATCTGCAGATTTAGATGGTTTGTTGGAGTTCCAAGGATATAAACGTCTTTCTGTAATTCGTTCGCTTCCTGCATAACCATAAGCCGGACAGCTAGACCTGCTTCCGCAGTTTTCAAATATAAATACCAGCAAAATAAGGATTGCACCTGAAAAGTAGATTGTTTTTTTCATGAGGGAGTTTTTTTGAAAATCTAGTTAGTTTTCATCAATAAATTTAACTCCAAAAAACCAAAAGGTTACAGCTTTTAACAAAAAAACCATAAGATTTCTAATGATTTATTATGAAAGAGCCGCTTTTCCCAAAATAAAAAAATTACAATGAATTACCCTTTCACCCCTGCAGCATTTCTCTTATCGAGGTAGTTTTTAAGAATAGCGTTAAGAAGTATAGTACACAAAATAATTCCCGTTGCAATATAGAACAGTGTGGTCAGTTGCTCATGTTCTTTAAATAAAACTGCGGCCAGAATAATACCGTACACAGTTTCAAGATTTACGGTAAGCGTAATGGTGTACGGACTTAATTTGCGCAGCAGGTTTGTGCTTGCAATAAACGGAAAAGCAGTTCCTACAACTGCAAGAATGCTAAGGAATAAATAATCCCTTTGTGGAAGAATAAAAAAATTGCCTTCAAGCAAATTTCCGGTTGCAAGTAAATAAATACTTAAT
>JACMLS010000376.1 GCA_014379485.1 Bacteroidia bacterium
CAACCCTGTATGTGAGCTTGCCTTGCTCAAAACAACTGTTGTTATTGACTCTGTTGAAACGGGTAAAGTTACCTACCATGTAATTCTTGAAGCCAAGAAAGATGTTGATGTTTATAACCTGCAGGCAGTGTATTTTGATAAAAAGAGAACTACAACCCGAAGAAGCAGAAATTATTCAAGCAGTTCATCAAGCAAAACCTCTTCGAACGAGCTTGGAGATTTTGATCTGACAGAAGGAAAACTAAGTTTAAAAGCAGGTGAGAAACAAGAACTGACTGCGTGGTTTACAATTGCCCAGGTTAAAAACACCCATTACATAGAAATTAACGGCAGTGTAGAAGAATCTTGTCCAGAAGGCACATCTGTAGAAGATTGTCTTGCAAAATCAATGGCAAACGTGGGTAGAGAAGATAAAACAAAAGAGATCACATGCCTTGAGAAAATAAAGAAATAAAACGATGGTTGGAAGGATGGAATGTTGGAAGATTGGATAGTGCACACTGAAGAGAAATTTCTCTTTAGCGAAAACACCCCAGCATTCCACGATTCAATTACTCCAACAAAGAGTTAAACACCTGACTTATTTAATTTATTGAACTAAAAAAGAAAAACCTTAAAAACTGAGTTATGAGAAAAATTAAATTTGTATTTACAATTTTGGCAGTTATAGTTGTGTGTGTGGCCTGCAATAGCGGAAGCTCAGTTAAAACAAATCCTGTTTCTGATTTGTCGTTACTAAAAACAACTCTTTTTATTGATTCGGTAGGGCTTGATAGAGTAACCTTTCATGTGGTTCTTGAAGCAAAAAAAGATGTTGAAATTATTGGTTTAGAAGCTCTATATTTTGATAAAGTAAGGAAGACAAGCAGAACCAGCAGCGGAAGCTTTAGAAAAAGAAACAGGTCTTCTGGTAGTTCATCTACAGCTACTCTCTCAAGCGAACTTGGAAGTTTTGATCTAATAAATGAAACACTGGTTATGAAAGCCGGAGAGAAAAAAGAATTTCCGGCCTTTTTTACAATCAGTGAAATAAAAAACACTCATTTCGTAGAAATAAACGGATACATATCAGAGCCATTTCCTACGGGCTTGTCTCTTCAAGATAGTATTAAAAGAGTGGTCTCAACTAAGTTAGATAAAGAAAGTAATATTACCTGTCTCGAGAAAATTAAAAAAGATGATTAGGAGTCGCGACAGAGCGCAATCTGACAATTTTTAAAATAAAAAACCCCTCTCAATTGAAAGGGGTTTCTTTTTTAATGTATTGAATTGGCTACTTTACCGAATCAATGATAGCTTTAAAAGCTGCCGGATGATTCATTGCTAAATCAGCAAGAACTTTACGGTTAATGTTGATGTTTTTTTTGTGAAGTTTACCCATAAATTCTGAGTAAGACATTCCTTCCTGGCGAACACCCGCGTTAATACGCTGAATCCACAAACCACGGAAAGAACGTTTTTTGTTCTTACGATCGCGGTAAGCGTAGGTTAAACCTTTTTCGAGGGTGTTTTTTGCAATGGTCCACACGTTTTTACGTGCGCCCCAATAACCTTTTGTAAGGTTAAGGATCTTTTTTCTGCGGGCCCTGCTGGCCACATGGTTGACTGATCTTGGCATTTCTTTTTTTGTTTTTGAAAGACAGCGCTCTCTTTTTTACCGGAGAAACTTAAGACTGAAATTCTGGTTAAACATTTTTTTCTGATCCTGAATTTAATCAGGATACCGGTTAAGATTTAAGAATTACTTTCCAATAGCAAGCATAAATTTCACATTACCTGTGTCCTCTTTACTCACAAATCCCGCCTTCGCCAAATTGCCTTTACGCTTTTTTTCTTTTTTGGTTAAGATGTGATTTTTGAAAGCATGCTTTCTTTTGATCTTGCCGGTCCCGGTCAAAGAAAATCTCTTCTTTGCACTGGAGTTGGTTTTCATTTTTGGCATAACTATCTGTTTTTTTTAAATAAGGGGGCAAAGATAGCTAAATTTTGGAATAAAAAAGGAATTTGCCCGAATTTTAGCTTTAAAACAGCAAGAATAAGCCGCCACCAAATAATTCTTTAATCCCTGAACGTCAGTACAATCCTGATGCGGGGATAGCCTTGCTGATCTTTGAACATAACCTCTTGCTTTGTGTAAGAGGGCGTTAGCTTACTGCTAAGAAAAAATCCTAATACCGGAATGGCAATTGCAAGTAAAAGCATTACTGCCCCAAATAAGGCTGATACAATAAAGTCGCTGTACCTTGAGAACATTATTTCTGCGGCAATAATTAAACCATAGACAGCCCCGATAGTTGCCCAGCCGTAAAACCTTGCTTTTTTGG
>JACMLS010000377.1 GCA_014379485.1 Bacteroidia bacterium
AAAAAATTGAAATATGTTTATAAAAAAAATGTTAATGTTAAGAATTTTTTTACCAGTATAAAAAAATAACGGGCAATTATTTAGTAATTATTTCTTTAAAAATCAGGCAACTAAATGATGAGTATATGTTTTTATTGAATATGAAAGCTAAGTGTCAAATTGAAAGGGCGGGCATAATTTCTCCGGTTAAAATTATAGAACGGGCAACTTATGTTGGAAGGAGTAAAATTGAAAAAAGAGAATAGGAATTATTTTACGCCCCCCATTAATTTTTTTATGAGCGGGGAGAGGCAGATGAGCAGAACACCTGCAATCAGGCCGTATAAGGCTAATTGTTTATAGCTGTCGCAATAAATTGTAAGAGCCTTCATGCCTTTTGCTTCCTTGGCTGTATCTGCAATATCAGCACCTAACAGACCTGCAAAGTATTGGCCATATGCACTTGCAAGGAACCACATACCCATCATGCCCGCCTGTAATTTTTGCGGAGAGAGTTTTGTCATTACAGACATGCCTATTGGCGATAAACACAATTCGCCAAAGGTAATGACTAACCAGCCAAGCGTAAATACATTAAGCGAAGTTATTCCCTGCGCATTTGCAAAAAATTTAGTGTAGTAGAAAACGTAAAATCCGCCGGCTAAAAATAAAAAACCAAGACCAAATTTTACTGTGGTGGTTGGTTCAATTTTCTTTTTGTGCATCCAGAGCCAGATAATGCCAACAAGTGCTGCAAACATTATTACGAATAATGAATTGGCAGAGTTGTTTATGCCATTGGGATCAAATTCATAAGGAATTCCGAGTAGTGATTTGTTTAAATTATCTTCTGCAAAAAAGCTTAATGAACCACCGCTTTGTTCAAAAAAGGCCCAAAAGAAAATAGAGAAAACAATAAAGATAAGGGCAGCAATGATTTTTTTATTTTCCTGCCAGGTAAAATTTTTCATTTCGTAAAAGAAATACACTAAAGCACAGGGGCCAATTACAAACATAAATATGTCCGTGTATTTTGAGTTTTTTACGAGTAAAATTATGAATGGAATTACAGCCAATGAAGCCGCATAGGTAATGTACTCAAGCACTTTTCTTCTGGTAACAGTAAATTTTAAAAGCGGAGATAATCCAATAGGTCCAAGGCTTTTCTGAGTCCATATAAAAGTGAGTAAACTAATTACCATTACTACAGAAGCAAATCCGAATGCAACATTCCACCTCAGGTATACCGGAACAACAGAACTCAGCATACTTCCATGTGCTACGGCTATGCAAAGGTATCCACCAATCAAAGCTCCCAAATTTACTCCCATGTAAAAAAAAGAAAAGCCGGCATCTGTGCGCGGATCGCCTTCTTTGTAAAGGCTTCCTACCATTGTAGAAATATTTGGTTTAAAAAAGCCGGTGCCAATAATATTAAAACCAATTCCCAGAAAGAAAAATTGTTTGGGGTCAACTGCAAGAATAATACTTCCAACAATCATCAGTAATCCGCCCCAAAAAAGAGATTTGCGGTAACCTAAAATTTTATCTGCCAATAATCCTCCAACAAAAGTAAATGCGTAAACAAAAGCCTGGGTTGCGCCATATTGTAAATTGGCTTCTTTTTTAAGAAGACCCATGTTCTCAACCATAAAGATAACGAGCATGCCGCGCATACCGTAGAAACTGAAACGTTCCCACATTTCAGAAAAAAACAAGTACCACAGTTGCCTGGGGTACTTGCCTTTAAAATTTTGAATTTGTTCTAGTGTTTCGATAGCAGACAGATTATTTGGCGCCGTGCATCATTCTCGAAAGTTTACCGGCTAATAAAAATAAAATAAGCGCCGCTGCTCCTGATAAACCAACAAAGAGCATGAAATAAGAATACAAACTATCAATAACGATTCCAACGAACGTAGGAGGTTTTGGATTTGTATCCCATTTCTCAAGGGTAATTTTATTATTTTTTGCATACATCTCATTACGCAATAAATAAACGGTATTGGCTTCTGTACTTACGCCGAAAAGAAATTTTGGTTCTTTATCCTGATACCTTGCAATTTGCGCAAGTTTTTCAGGAGAATAAGGAGATGGTACTATTCGTTTCACTTTCACCGCATCATAAGTAACGGGGCTTGCTGCCGGAGTAATATCAATACTTACTAAAGAATCTGCTTCTTTAGAATCTTTGTTTTTCTTTACCATGTTAATGGTCCATGAACTGTTTGCATCAACAGTCTGGTTGTTTACAATTGTTTCCCAGTTAACAGCTGTTCCATTCAGCAACACTTTGCTCGCGTCAAAATCTGCAGCAACGGTTTGTTGTTCAGGATAAAGCGAACTCATTTTTCCGGCAAGTTTATTTCCGGTTGCAATGGCCAGGAACCAAACACCCATCATTAAAGAAGTAAAACGCAGAGGGGTTAATTTATTTACCATACTTAATCCGATTGGACTTAAGCACAACTCACCAATAGTATGAATAAAATATAATCCGGTTAAGAAAACTATACTTGCTCCTGCCGGTGGAATATTTTTAGAACCGAATGCGATAAATAAAAATCCTAAGGCTAAGAAAAGTAAACCTAAAGCTTGTTTGTAAGGAGCGCTTGGGTTTTTCTTTCCCATTTTTATCCAAAGAATACTAATTATAGGAGCTAAAATAACAATGAAACCTGCGTTAAAGCTTTGGAAATAACTTGCGGGCATTGTCCATCCGAATAAAGTACGATTGGTTTGTTCATCAGCAAAAAACGTGAGTGAGGCACCGGCCTGTTCAAAACACATCCAGAAAAACACCACAAAGATCATTACAAGAATAATAACCCACAGTTTATCTTTTTCTACTTTGGTTAATGATTTGTCTGTAATGATAACAAATGGTGCAACGAGTGTCATACCATATATTAAAGAACCCCAGAAATCAACTTTCAAAACAAAATACAAAAGAGACATTACACCAATGATTCCTCCGATAAGAATACCCAGTTGCTGTGCGCTGAAACCACCTGAACTTTTTGCTGCAACCTCGCCTGCTGCAATTTGCTCTGCTGTTTGTTTAACTCCTTCTGCTTTGTTGGGCTTTGTACCCAATTGCTCTCCGGTTGGTGTAACAATGTATTTATTTTTTGTGAAGTAAAATACAACAAGGCCTATGATCATTCCTATGGCCGCAGAAAAGAAGCCCCATTTAAAATCTACGTTCTCTCCTAAATATCCGCACACTAAAGGCGCAAAAAAGGCTCCCGCATTTATTCCCATATAAAAAATGGAATAAGCTCCGTCTTTTCTGATGTCAGTGTCAGGATATAACTGACCTACCATAGTTGAAATGTTTGGTTTAAAAAATCCATTACCAAAAATCAAAAAACCCAAACCTCCCCACAAAAACAACTGGCTCGAACCGGAATCCTGCGGTAAAGAAGCGCACGTAAATAACAGGAACTGTCCTATTGCCATTAAAATTCCCCCCACAAAAATTGATTTACGGTTGCCCCAATACCTGTCTGCCACATAACCTCCAATGAGTGGGGTCAGGTAAACAAGACCTGTGTAGGTACCGTAAATGTTAGAAGCTAAAGCTTTATTAAAGAACAGGTATTTTGTCATGAACAGCATGAATATGGCACGCATACCATAATAGCTGAATCGTTCCCAAAATTCTGTTGCAAATAAAACGTAGAGACCTTTTGGATGGCCTTTAGTTGGCGTTGTTGTGTTTTCCATAAATTACCTAAATGTTAATTTTCTTAAATATTTTCTCGCACAAACTTAAGAATTTTAGTGAATAGATGGAGACGGGTGTTACCCCCGTAAATTCCATGGTTTTTGTCGGGATAGGTCATCATATCAAAGGGAATATTGTATTTTACCAGTTCTTTGGTCATTTCCATAGAATTTTGGTAATGTACGTTATCGTCTCCTGAGCCGTGGATGAGTAAATATTTTCCTTTAATGTTTTTTACAAAATTTATGGGAGAATTTTCGTCGTAACCTTTTGGATTTTCTTGTGGGGTGCGCAAAAAACGTTCGGTATAAATATTATCGTAGTAACGCCAGTTGGTAACAGGGGCAACGGCAATGGTTGCTTTAAAATAATCTGCACCTTTTGTAATGAGCAGAGATGCCATGTAGCCACCGT